>JAZABE010000831.1:0-1454 GCA_036137535.1 Planctomycetota bacterium
CTGGTCATGGGTTGCGCAGTATCTATTATCCAGCGGTCGCGCACACCACCTGCAACGAGTGCCATATGCCCCGAAAGCAATCGAGTGAATTTGGTGCCCAACCGAATCCCAAAACCGGGGAGCTCGAAGTCCATGACCATATGTTTCCTTCGGCCAATACCGCGATCCTCTGGATGAATCATGAAGACGAAGCACTGAAGGCCCACCAAGACTTTATGCAAGGAATCATTCGTGTCGATATTTTCGGCATTCGGGATGGAAATGAAATCACCGATGAACTGATTGCACCCCTACGCCCTGAAATCAAAACGCTGGAACCAGGCAATGAATACATCCTGGAAACGCTGATACGCACTCTCAAAGTTGGCCATATATTCACCCAGGGAACGGCAGACTCCAATGAAATTTGGTTGGACATCACGGCCGTGGAGAATGCCAAATACGACGACACAGGACGTCGTATCTCCGGGCACATCATTGGACGAAGCGGCGGCTTAGACCCAAACAAGAAAGTCGATCCTTGGTCCCATTTCGTCAACGTATTCATGTTGGATAAAGAGGGCAACCGAATTGACCGTCGAAACGCCCAAGATATTTTTGTCCCTTTTTATAACCATCAGATTCCCCCGGGAGCCGCTCAAGCCGTGCATTACGGGATCAAAATCCCAGAAGAAACCCAGGGACCCGTGACAGTCGAAATCAAACTCCAATTCCGCAAGTTTGATCAAACCTACATGAACTTGATCTCTCAGTTTCACCGTAAAAACAACCGTCCCTTTCGAGGTGAACTTTTAGACGGTCAATACCGGAATGATTTACCCATCACGACCTTGGCAACCGACCGAATCACTTTCCCTGTGAAAGGCAATAACCAAAAAATCCAAAATCCACTGCGATCCGATATTCCCCCATGGCAAAGGTGGAATGACTACGGAATTGGGCTTTTGCTCGAAGGCAAAGGAGTGGATGGACAATTGCGGCAGGCCGAAATCGCTTTTCAAAAAGTCGAAGAGCTTGGTCAATTCCACGGCCCCATCAACCTTGCCCGTGTCTACAACCGAGAAGCCCGCCTGAATGAAGCGGTGGATGCCATCAATCGAGCGGAACAATATAGAGGAAAAGAGAACTACCCCGACTGGACGGTTCGTTGGCTCAAGGGGGTCATTCAACAGCAACAGGGCTACTTGGATGAAGCGATTGAAAACCTGACAGGCGCAATTGAATATCGGTCAGAAGAAACCGTTCGGCGGAAATTTGATTTTACGCGTGACTACGTCGTGCTTAATTTCCTCGGTGAAACCCTTTTTGAACGCGGCAAACAGGAGCGGGGCGACAAAAACCGGCAAAACCGGTTCAAATTTTTTAACGAGGCCAAAAAACGCTTCCAGCAGGTTCTCCAAATCGACCGGGAAAATGTAACGGCCCACTATGTTCTTAACCAGATTCTCGTCCTT
>JAZABE010000832.1:0-5308 GCA_036137535.1 Planctomycetota bacterium
AACCACCTACACCGATTTTGGAAAAGAAGTGTTCCCGGCCGCGATTCGGGCGAGGAAAGTCAAAATGCACCTGTTTGATGGTTACTGGGAAGATATTGGAACCATTGGCTCTTTTTACAAGGCCAACCTAGGCCTTGCCGAACCCAACCCGCCGTTTGAATTTTCATCACCTCAAGGGCCCATCTACACGCGGGCGAGGTTTCTCCACCCCACCCGCCTGGGCAACTGCAAAGTCCAAAGCAGCTTGATTGCCGATGGTTGTGATATTGGGGACGGTTGTGTTATCGAAAACAGCGTCATCGGATTGCGAACTGTTATTGCCGACAACACGATCGTTCGAAATTCTATTTTGATGGGGTCTGATTACTTCAACCATAATCGTGAACCAGAAACTCTACCGCTCGGAATCGGCTATGGTTCAATCATTGAAAACGCAATCATTGATAAGAATTGTCGAATTGGAAAAGAAGTCAAAATCATCGGAAATCCTGATCTGCCCGATTCTGATACCCTACAAGGACCTTGTACCATTCGAGATGGAATAGCCGTGATCTCAAAAGGGTCGCAATTACCGGATCACTGGACTAACAGCGATCTCACCTGAAAACGAGTAAGCCGTTTCCCCTTTTCAAGAATCAGACGCAACTTGACCCAAAAAAAGACTTAAAACCGGGGGACCTGTTTGAATCCGGATTCCCTACCCATTTCGCCAGAGAAAATGCTGACAACAAGACAATAAAAAGGCAGAATGACTTGTGTTGGGTTGATTCAGTTTTCCAATCGACACAGGTTCGCCATTGAACTACTGATTTCAAGCCTAGATACTCCAATCCACTTCGTGTTGGAATCGAATGAACTCAAGTAAAACGCCGAGGCAACAATGCGGTTTTTCCAGTTTCCACGTTTTTACACACTCTGCCCTCTCTGCTTTGACCCGATCTTCAAAACTCCGGAAACCTGCTTTCTTCGGTCGCCAATCATCGGGCTGGTGATCTGCGCAGTCGCGTTGTTTCTGCCTCTCGATCCTGAACAATTTCTATCCGCCCAAACGGGAATCGCAGCGACCGTCGGCAGCGACGCAATCCAGGTTGATCGTTTGCAGCTACAAGTCGACTTAGTACTCGCCAAGACACCGGCCAAAGACTTTCAATTGGACCTCATCAAAGCCCAGGTTCTCGAGGAGAATATCAAACAGCGATTGGTCAACTTGTACTTGAAAAATTCCAAGTTCAAGGCCACCGCCGCCGAAGTTGATTTGGAAATCGAGAATTTAAAGAAGGAACTATCTGAACAGAAATCTTCTTTGGAAATTTATTTGGCAACTCGCAAGATTACTGAATCCCAACTCAAAACTTCTCTTGGCTGGGATATTAGCTGGGGAAAATACCTGAACAACTTCCTAACCGAAGAAAACCTCAAAAAATATTTCGATCAACACCGTCGAAAAATTGATGGCACGGAATTGCGAGTTTCACACATCCTGATCCAACCCGAGAACGGAAATCAAAAAGAATCCTGGGAAGAAGCCTTCCGAAGGGCCAAAAAAATTTATGCAGATCTCGCTTCAAAAAAAATCACATTTGAGAAAGCAGTGATCGAGCACTCTTCCGGCGCCACCAAAATCAACAAAGGGGAATTAGGGTGGATCAACTGGCATGGACCAATGGCTCCCGAATTTACGGTCACATCTTTTCAACTTAAACCCGGACAAATATCCAAGCCGGTCAGTACCAGTTTTGGTTTCCATCTGATTAAATTGCTCGAAGAAAAACCTGGAAAAACAAAAATGGAAGCCGTTCGCCCCCAAATCGTCCATAGTGTCAAACGATACTTATTCGAATGGTTGGCTCAAAAACAGGCCAAGCAAACCTCAGTTAAATTCACTGGCAACTTCCCCTATTTTGAATTCGGTTCCAAAAAATTAGGGAAATACAAATAACGATTTCAGCTTTCTTTCCCATTGAACACGTCATTGAACCAACCCAAACCCACTTCTTCGAAACCTAAAACCAAGCTCATGACCGTCACGAATCCGCCGAGTGATGAACGGCAGCCTCGGGAACAGACGATCGTAGAGTTCTTTGACCATTTGGGCGACCAATATGATTTGGCCATCTCCCGATGTGTCCCCCGGTACCACGAAATGCTTGACCAGATGATAGGTTTCCTGAGCAAGAAAAATCCAATTGCACGAATCCTAGAACTTGGCTGTGGAAGTGGAAATCTTACTCAGAAACTGATCGACCAATACCCGGCTGCAGAAATTGTCAGTGTCGACGCATCCCCCAAGATGATCTCAATCGTTGAAGCAAAATTCAGGCAGAAACCCAACGTTATTTTTCTGGAATCCCTTTTCCAAGATCTGCAATTTGCCTCAAGCTCTTTTGACCTCATCACCAGCAGTATCTCAATTCACCATTTGAAAGATTCGGAAAAGCTGAAGTTATTCCGTAATATTTCCGGGTGGCTTGCCCCTCAGGGATTGTTTTCATTTTGTGATCAATTCCGCGGTGAAACCGAGGAGCTTTACGGCTCTCACCTCCAATTCTGGCAAACCGAAGCCTTAAAAATGGGAGCAACTCAATCCGAGTGGGAAACCTGGATGGAACATCAACGGGTCCACGATTTTCACGCCTCTCTCCAGTGTCATGTTGACTTATTGAAAGACGCGGGATTCAAAATAGTGGACTGCACGCGACGACATTTACTATGGACGACCCTGGTTGCCTTCGGCCAACCAACTTGAGTTTACGGGTTTGCCTTGATGCTGTTGAGATATTGCCACAACGACTCAAACTGCTTGAGAGCATCGCCTTCATAGATAGATCTTAAAGACGTCGATTGACCATCTTCAGAAAACTTTGGCATCTTGGTTTGCTTGTCGATTCGTAAGGGATCAAACATCCATCGGAGATAATATTCTTTACGAAGACGCTGTGCCGCGTAAATCAGGTTGGTGCTTTGTGCATCAAACGCGGCGTTCGGTTTTTTATCGGCTATTGCATGACAACGATTACACGACAGGCCCGTTTCCATTGCGGCAACACTTGCTCCGTGCTTCATTTTCTCAGTGTCTGGGCGAAACACGACATTCTCGTTTGGACCAAATCCGTGGATCTGGGAAAATCCATGAGCAACAAGACTGCCCCTGGCCGGAAAACCGGGCATCTGAACTCGGAAATGTTCTCGAACTCGATACGACAATTTTCCTTGAATCAGTTTTTCTGACCAGGTTGGCAATAATTTTTCCCCGGCATAGGTCAACATCGGCACCCGATTCGGTGGCAATCCGACAACACCTTCTTCTTCGATAATGTAGGGCAAAGTTGCCTGCACTTCATCCAGATCGTGACAGGTGGTACAGCGCATTTCCTTGACCGATCGAGAAGCAAAATAACCAGAATTCACTTTGGAAAAAGAATGAGATGCCCTCGCCCTGACCAACAATTGAAGCGCCTTCCGCTCGGATTCTTTGAACCTGTAATCAGGAGATCGCGATTTGAGGTTTCGCTTGGCCGGAGGAATGAGGCAGCCCATTGCCGGGTTGGCAGTTACCAGATCAACGGATTGAAGCAACTGAATTTCCCCATTCATTGCAGCGTTGTCAGGCACGGAATGACAGCTTGAGCACCCCTTCAACTGAAAAATTTTTTTCCCAGAAACCGGGTCTGGTTTTGTTCCCGATTCGACGCCTTTGACTTTTCCCTGCGACTCTTCCCGGATAAATGCTTCTAAATCGTTCCCTTCCTTTTGAGTCAAGCGGAACTTTGGCATTCGACTCCATTTGTAATGAACCCTGGAATCATCAAGAAATTCGGCCAGTTTACCCGGACGAAATTTCGCGGCAGTGTAATAAAGTGAAACCCGTTCATATTCATCTTCTAATCCGGGTTCTGAGAAATGGTGACAACCAATGCAACCCAGATTCTCAAAGGTGTTTCCACCGCTCTCTGCATTCCCCTCTCTGGTGGGTGCGTCACCGCCTGGCCGCAAGGCACCAATGTAGGCTGCCAAATCAACTATCTCTGACTTGGAACGAGCGGATTCATCAAACAGGTGAGGCATCGTAATTGAATTTCGCATCTTAGCTGGAGACTCTATCCATTCCTCCAGCCAATCCCCATTAATTCGACTTGATGCAATCGCAAGATCAGGTGTATCTCTTTCTTGAAATAATTCGTGCGTCTGCTCTCCAGTTCCATGACAGTTACCACAATTGTGAGTAATGAAAAGATCTCGACCTCGATGAAGTAGCCCATGATCTGAAATGGACTGGATTGACTTTGCACCGGAAGACGCATTTTCAGCGACCGAAGTCCAGAAGGCTGATGAAGGAACTGGCTCTTTAACAAAGTCTTCGTTTTCCCAGTACACCCGGAATTTTGCAGCTCCTTTTTCAGGCGGCCTATAGGTTAGCTCAAACTTGTTGTAGCCTTTCACCAAATTGGCTGTAGCCTGGGTCATCGTCGACAAATTACCCTGGCCTTTGGTGAGATCAATGTCATTGATCAACAACCGGATGTCCCCATTACCGACCAGCGAAAACCTGTAGGTCCCTTTAAGTTTTAACTTTAGATAACCGGCATAACGAATTCGAGTTTTGCGGGTCTGGACAAATGGAGTTACAGGCTCATCCGGTCCAATCCACACCGCTGGAAAACGCTGGATATCCGAATCAAGTAAATCCTCTGATTCTGAAAAGTACTCAACGAGCAGTCCGGCAACCAAGCTCTTTCGCACTTCGGACGGCAGCCTCCCGGGTTTTAGTTTTTCCTGACCCATTAAAGCCAATGCTAAAAATGAATGGAAAAACCAAGCAACGGCAATCAGAGAAGTGATACGGTAGATCATCGACAATGGAATGAACAACAAACAATTTCAAAACGGAACCGGTCCGATGAACTGGCTTAAGGTCTGGCCAAGGTTTCATCTAAATTCAAGACCACGTTACAAATCACGATCCAACTGGCGAATTCATTGTCCTCAAGGGTCAAATTTTTTGCCATTCCAACGAGGTCTCTTGAATCCGCATCAGACAAGTTGGATTTGATTTTGCTCAACATCGATTTCAAGAACAAAATCTCTTTCTGCTGCGGTGGCCGAATGAGAACACGCCGGAAAAGGAAAACCAGTCTCGCATCATCTTCAGGTGAAAACCGCAAAGTACTCCTGGCAAGCGATCTGGCAGCATTGACAAAAACGGGATCGTTCAGGGTGACCAACGCCTGAAGAGGCGTATTGGTTTGACTGCGACGAAGCGTACAAAACTCCCGACTGGGAGCATCAAAGGTGGTCATCGATGGATACG
>JAZABE010000833.1:0-1104 GCA_036137535.1 Planctomycetota bacterium
TGGTAGCGGCAAATGAAGGCACGCTCACGGCCATCAAGGCAATAAACAGCGCGACTTTGGTCGAGCTAGACTTGGACATATCAAAAACTCCAACACCGAAAAAAATAAAGGGCTTCATGTTTTTACCAACATGTTCTAACAAGCCCGGCCTTGCGTAAATCAGACGAGAGGACTCAAGTGGTCTCTCTTACCTAGTTTATTTACTCCCCGAAGGGGTGATACGTAAAAAAATCTTTTTTGCCCGTCTTGGCCAATTTCCCTGAACGAAAAATCGTCAAAACAAGGCAATTACACGGCGTGCTGCATCAATTCACCGCACGCTGTTGCGAAATCACCCAGCTTGCGAATAACCCTCAAAACGGGTTATTTCAGGCCAAACGGCGATTTGCGGTTCGTTTGACGAGCTCGAAACGTCTTGGAAAACCTGCTTTTTCAGACATTCGTGTCCTTTTCGGCTGGTTTTCCACTCGTTTTACCGAGCTTTGGCAAACCGGTTTTTCCGGCCTGGCAATGGCCAGGACGGAAAGACCAACTCACTTTAAGCAAACGGTATGCCACCATTTGGCAGCCAACCACTTCCTTCGGTCGGAAACGGTTCTTATCCCCAAATTGGTGAAGATAAAAACAGTGTTTCTGACTTCAGGTTTATCGAATCAAGACCCTCTTTTTGGTCACTGGTAAACGGAAATACGTCAGTTTTGCCTCGTGACCGAGGCCAATAAACGTTTAATCATGCCAATAAGAAAAATTGTAATCATCTATTTATGTTGAACATCTGTCAGGGCTGTCGCTTTCGGTACCAAATTCCCGCCTGGATCAGTAGTGGTCGGGTTGATCGTTTTCACGAATCACCTTTTGGGGGGCGGTCTGGGCAAAACTTTATCTGAATAACCTTTTTGATTGTGAAACGCTCCCTAATTAAGCCTTCTACAATGGCCAATTGTCCCAAGGGGTTTGCCTAGGATTTTTGGCCATTTGAGAAAATCTAACTTAACGGCAGAGAACAAATTATTGTACAATGATGGATGGGGTCAACGAGGCTGATGGGGCGTGCCGCATCCCCGACGTGAACTCAACTGTCCTTTGGCGAGACCGGGATCTAGC
>JAZABE010000834.1:0-2809 GCA_036137535.1 Planctomycetota bacterium
TTGCTAAGGCCTTTGTCAACCGTGTCTGGGCAAGTTATTTCCATGTGGGTATCGTTGAACCACCAGATCAGTTCACTCCCGCAAATCCTCCCAGTCATCCAGAGCTTTTGGATTGGTTGACCGATGGGTTTGTCGAAAATGGTTTCGATATGAAATGGCTTCACCGTCAAATCACGACAAGTCGTACCTATCAGCGGAGCTGGAGACCCAATTCAACGAACCAAAACGATCGGCGAAATTATAGCCGTATGATTCCCAGAAGAATTCCGGCCGAAGTGATTTATGATGCGATGAAACAGTCAACTGCGGCGACTGAAAAATTAATTGAGGTTCGTACGAACCTTAAGCGTCGAGCTTCAGGCCACCTGTCGATGCGAATGGCCGGAACTCACGCGATGAAGGTCTTTGGTAAACCGGATCGTTCAATTAACTGTGATTGTGAACGTGTGAATGAACCGACGCTGTTACAGGCAATTTTCACACAAAACGATCCGCTGGTTCGAATGCGGCTGGAGAATAGTGGATGGATTTCTGAAGTTGAAAGTCTTGCAGCCGAGGGGTTAAGAATGGATCCCAGGCAACTGATTCAGCAGGTTTGGCTGCGTACGGTTTGCCGGCTCCCGGATGCAACTGAATTGGAACGCGCCCTGAAACACCTCGATTCTGCGGCGTCACTAACGGAGGGGCTTACCGATTTAATGTGGGCCATGCTCAATACAAAAGAATATCTGTTAAACCATTGAACCCAATTAGTAGTAACAGACATGAAAAACATTTTTAACCGTCGTCAAATGCTAAAAGTGGGTGCACTCGGCTGTGGATTTTCTCTTGCCGATTATTTAAGGCTCGAGGCGACTGGGCTCAAAGCAAAACCGGAAAAAAGATCTGCGATTTTTATCTTCCTAGAAGGTGCGCCTTCCCATCAGGATACGTTTGATCTGAAGCCTAACGCTCCGGCCGAAGTCCGGGGAGAATTTAGGCCGATTTCGACCCAGGTCAGTGGCATCCAAATTTGTGAAAAACTTCCAGAGTTGGCGAAGCGGACCAAGGCTATTGCCATTTTGAGAGGGATTACTCACAACGTTGCAGATCATGGTCTTGCCAAGAAATATCTACTGACCGGGAACAAATCATCACAGACCGTCAGTTATCCAGAGTATGGCAGTGTTGTCAGCCATGAATTTCCCTCTGCTTCCAACTTGCCAACCTATGTTTCGATCGATGAGTCTTTTGTCGGGCCGGGTTACTTGGGAAATCAATACAGTCCACTGACGGCCGAGAAGCCTCGACACGGTTTTCCTTATACCGTCCGGGGGGTTACTCTGGAGGATGGAATTTCGATTGGGAAATATAAATCCCAGAATCGGCTTCTCGAAGACTTGGACACCGCTTTTGCCGGTTACGAAAAATTGGATGACCAAGTTCGAGGGCTGGATCGCTTTTCCAGACAAGCTTTTGAGATTATCAGTTCACCCCAAACGCGGTCGGCTTTTGATCTTGCGCAGGAAAAACCTTCTGAAAGCGAACGGTTTGGAAAACATGAATTTGGCCAGTCTCTCATGCTCGCGGCGAGGTTGATTGAGGCTGGTGTTCATTTCGTTACCGTTCGATTGCGGCCTGCAGAATTTGATTTTGACACTCACCAAGAAAATTTTCCCCGGTTGCGCAAACTGCTACCTCCTTTTGACAAGGCGTTAGCAGCGTTGTTGGATCGTTTGGAAGAACGGGGTTTGATTTCCAGTACGGCGATTATGGCAGCGGGTGAATTTGGAAGAACCCCGAAAATCAACGGGAATGGTGGACGAGATCATTGGGCCCGCGCGATGTGTGCCCTGATGGCGGGCGGTGATGTCCAGGGTGGACAGGTGATTGGTGAGACCGATGCCAGTGCCGCAGAACCGGTTTCGGGAGCGCACTCGCCCGATGATTTGGCAGCCACGTTTTTTCAGAATATTGGAATTTCCCCGGACCAAGAATTTCAATCCAATGTGGGACGCCCGATTACACTGGTTCGAGAAGGAAAGCAGATTCCGGATTTGTTGCTATAATATTAACTCTTTTGTTTTTGGCGGTTATGAACCCTGAAGCTCAAATAGTCGAAGTGAAATAATCCAGGTTTTTAATATGAAAAATTTAGTATTGTTAGTCGTTTGTTGCCAGTTCCTGTTTGTAAATGTAGCGGTGGGGCAAAAAAACGAAGAAGCCGGTGGTAATAGTCGTTTGGGGATCTTCAATAGCAAACGCGAATATGCAGAGTTCATGGGTAGTGCCAAGCGAATCGCTTACGGTCCTAATGGAACCCCTGAATTGAAAGAGATGGTTTCCATGATCAATGATGTGGTTTTGAACCGACCGATTGGTTCGACAGCCGGACAACATAAATCGCAGGCGAGTTCAATTGGGATGCTGGCTGACAAGAATATCCGTTCCGAGTTGGAGATGGTGGATAGCCAATACCAAGAATTACAACAGATGAACAATAAAATTCGGCAACGGATGGTGAAGGAGATCCGTGAACTCGATTTTTCCAAAACAGAGACCGCGACAACTCAGCTCCGGGGAATTCGGGATCGGGCTAGGAAGGAACTAGATTCTGTACTGCTCCCGCACCAGTTGAAACGCCTACAACAGCTCCACCTTCAATCCCAGATGAAACGTCGGAGCCTCGTCGACGTGATAACCAGTGATCCTTTGAAGGCGGAGATCGATCTTGATGAGAAGCAGGCGACTCTGTTGAGAAAAGAAGAAGAAAAAATAGAAAAGGAGCTTCAAGTAGAAATCGAAAAATTGCGTGCGAAAGCTCGCGAAC
>JAZABE010000835.1:0-2766 GCA_036137535.1 Planctomycetota bacterium
GTTATTGCGGTCGGCAATGGCTTCGGCGGAAAAACCTGCAAAAATGACCGAATGAATAGCCCCCACTCTTGCGCATGCCAACATGGCAATCGCAAGCTCCGGGGTCATCGGCATATAGATCGAAACAACATCTCCCTGGGAAACCCCCAAGGCCTTTAAGACATTTGCAAATTTGCAGACTTGTTGATGCAATTCTGAATACGTCAGGGTTCGCTGATCGCCCGGCTCTCCCTCCCACAAAATCGCGACTTTGTCACCCAGCCCTTTTTCAAGATTCGCGTCAAGGCAGTTATACGAAGCATTAGTTTTACCGTCGGGGAACCATTCCACATTTTGCGGTTGTTCTGGATCGCGTTTCAGGCCGGTCTCAAAAGGTTCAAACCAGTGAATTTCCTGGCGGGCGAGCTCAGACCAGAACGCCGGCAAATCAGCTGCCGCCTTGTCGTACAGCTCCTGGTAGGCCTCCGGTGAAGCGATTAAAGATTGAGATTGAAACTCAGCACTCGGGGAAAACAAACGGTTTTCCTGCATGACGTTATCAATTTGACCTGTCTTTTCCGCCGACATTCCATCACTCCCGAATTAAAGAATGGACAAAATTTCCCTCCAGCAGCCCCCGGAAAAGAAAAAATGCCTGATACCATGATTGCTCGTCTTGCCATGGGCAAGGAAAAGACAATCATATCCATTTGCCGTCGGTTTTGCGACTGCCCAAGTGATTGTCAGCTGAACTCCATAAAACTCAGCGATGCCACCAAAAATTCACCCTCAAATCCAGTATTGCAGCCTCAAATGACCATGAAAGAACAACTTGCCCAACCCATGAAACTTTTACTGGGCTCCAACCTGGACTCGCCAGCAGGCTTCTGGATCGGATCCCAATGCCAAACGGGGAAAGGGTCTGTAATCCAGTGCCAGAGCCCGATCGACCAAACGTCCATTGGAACCGTTCAACAATGCCATTCCTCCCAGTTAACGGAAGCCATGAACGCGGCACAACAAGCCTTTCGTCACTGGCGCAGCGTGCCCGCCCCCAAGCGAGGGGAATTGGTTCGTGCATTCGGGGAACAGTTGAGGGCACACAAAAAAGACCTAGCGATGATCGTCTCCTGGGAATGCGGGAAAATTTACCAAGAAGCGTTGGGGGAAGTCCAGGAAATGATCGATATCTGCGAATTTGCAGTCGGCCTTTCCCGACAACTTTATGGACTGACCATTGCCAGTGAACGGCCAGGTCATCGACTTGCCGAGCAATGGCATCCGCTGGGGCCTGTCGGTTGCATCAGTGCATTTAACTTCCCAGTTGCAGTCTGGGCGTGGAACGCGGCAGTCGCCTGGGTCTGCGGTAACCCGGTCATCTGGAAACCTTCTGAAAAAACACCGCTGACTGCAATCGCCTGTCAAGCGATTGCAGCGAAAGTAATCGATGCGATGGAGATTCCCCAGGGTGTTTCCTGTCTGGTCGTGGGTGATCAAAACATCGGGAAACAACTGGCAGAATCAAACCAGCTACCTCTGATTTCCGCAACCGGTTCCGTTCCCATGGGACGCCATGTTGCCCAGTCCGTTGCCAAACGTTTAGGCCGGTCACTACTGGAACTCGGAGGAAATAATGCGGCCATCGTCAGCCAATCTGCTGATCTCGATCTAGCAATCCGTGGAATTGTCTTCTCAGCAGTTGGAACCTGCGGACAGCGCTGCACAACCTTACGAAGACTCATTGTCCATCAATCAATCTACAATCAACTGATTGCGCGGCTCAAAACATCCTATTCCAGCCTACCCATCGGAAACCCAACCTCTGCAACCACTCTGGTCGGGCCGCTGATTGATGGTGATGCATTTGACGCAATGCAGACCGCTCTGACCAGCGCAACGGAACAGGGCGGCACCGTTTTTGGAGGAGAACGGGTCCAGCCGGAAAAGGGACTCTCAGGCGGCTATTATGTCCGACCAGCCATCGTTGAAATCCCCCCGTCAGCCAAAATCCTGAAAACAGAGGTCTTTGCGCCCATCCTTTACGTGATGAGCTACTCACAGCTGGAGGAAGCTATCGAAATTCAGAATGATGTCCCCCAGGGGCTCTCGTCTGCAATTTTCACTTCAAATGTCCAGGAAGCAGAGCGATTCTGTTCAGCAGCGGGTTCAGATTGCGGAATCGCCAACGTGAACATCGGAACCAGCGGTGCTGAAATTGGTGGTGCGTTCGGAGGGGAAAAAGAAACCGGAGGTGGCCGAGAATCAGGCTCAGACGCCTGGAAATCCTACATGCGTCGAGCCACAAACACCATCAATTATTCAGACGAACTCCCTTTGGCTCAGGGGATTGTCTTCGAATAACCAATGCTTCTCGCCTGGAACACTCACCCCGAATTCCAAGCGTCGATCGCCACCAACACCCGGTCTAAACTGACTTCAAGGTTCCAATGAAAATCGTACGTTCCTTGGCATCTTTCAAACCATCATTGAGTTTTTTCAGAGCTTCCGTTTCAATCTGCCGAACTCGCTCACGGGTCAACCCGAGGGTTTCGCCAATCTCTTTAAGTGTATGGGCTTCGTGCTCACCCAAACCGAATCGCATCCGAAGAACCGTCGCTTCTCTTGTGTCCATTTCATCGAGCATTTGCATCACTCTTGCGAGGACATCGGATTCAACGAGTTCGTCTTCCGGATTTTTCATCCGCTCGTCCATGATCATTTCGCCCAGAGACCAACCCGCTTCGGCTTGGTCCGTTTGGGGCGTTGAGTTATAAATGCGGATTGCCT
>JAZABE010000836.1:0-2476 GCA_036137535.1 Planctomycetota bacterium
GTGCATTTTTCCACTTGGGGAACTGGAACCGGAAGAAGCGGTCGAGGAACTAGCTCCTTTAAACCTTTTAAAATCGCCAGACATTTTCACCAAGACGAATCAACTCTTGCTAACGGACACGGCAGGAAAACTCCAGCTGGCGAAAAAAGTACTGGGCGCTTTTAAACCGGAAACGCTCGACAACGGCACGGTCGTCAAAAGCTTTCGACTCAACCACGTCGATGCAGAAGACTTCTTGATGGTTGCTCGACCTCACCTGGGCTTGGCCGTCGGAGAAATGATTGGCATTGACGTCAGTATTTCCGCTGACGTACTGGGCAACAGTATTTTTGTGACGGGCATCGAAGATAAGGTCAAGTTAATCGAAGGTTTAATACGGGAAGTCGATGTCGAAGAAAAAAAACTGAAAAACCAAATCGATATCCTACAGTCCCACCCGGTTAATGGCGGCAACGTGGAAATGGTTTACAACGTTCTGCAAACCATGCTATCGGGTGATGACATCCGTCTTTCGATGGATCAAACCGCCAAGGCAATCGTTGCTTTTGCTCCAGCATCGACCCAGAAAATCATCGCCGACACAGTCCTGCAAATGCAGGCAAGTGAGGCCGAATTCGTGGTGATCAGCCTGAAACACATTGACCCCTATTTCGTCATCGCGCTGCTGGAAGACATTCTCGAATTAGAAGATTCAGCTTTTGAAACTCCCTATGATTTTGATTATGACCGGGGCGGGCGAGATCGGGAGGACTGGGGAAGACGTCGAAGAGAGGATCCCAAACCCAAAGATTTGCCGCCCAAAATCAATGCTGATCCTGGCAGCATGAAACTATTTGTCCTGGGTAAAAAAAATCAAATTCAACAGATTCGCAAGATTGTTGAAGAACTCGATGTCCCAACCACTCCGATCGAAATTGATGGTTCATTCCAAGCCATCCCCCTTAAAGGCAGCCGCGCGGTTTCCGCCATCGAGATGGCCGCACGATTCTGGAAAGGAACCAACAGTATTATTTTTTACCCGCCGGACCCAAAAGTAAAAGAGGAAGTCAAGGAACGCGTGATCGCTGAAGAGTCCAGTGAACCCAAAAAAGGCACGTCTTCTCCCAAACCATTGGGAACCGGCCGGATCCTTTCCCAAAAAATTAATACCGAGGAACCACCGATCCAGATCCAAATCACAGAACGAGGTATTCTCCTGCAGTGTGATGATGAAAAAGCCCTGAAACAATTCGTCGAAATCTTGAGAACCGTTATTGGGCCGACTGATTCGGTGACTTCGGCCCCCGTGGTCTATTACCTGAAATACGCCAAGCCCAATGACGCTCTGCCGATGCTAGCCGAACTCCTAGATGGAGGCGTAACCGCCAAAGAAGCTGAATCGGGGACGCTGGTCAACGGAGTGGTCTCCAACACGTCAGGATCTTTTTTCGGAAGCTTGATCCTGTCCCGGGATGGGGCTCTCACTTTAACCTTTGACACGATGACCGTTGTTGCCGACACCCGCTTAAATCGTCTGATTGTCCAAGGCACCGTTGATGAACTGGAACTCATTGAGACCTACCTTAAAATCATCGACAAAGAAGACAGCATTACTTCGATTGAAACGCTCGGCACATCGCATGTCATCGCACTCGACAACGTCGATGCCAACGAAGTCGCGGCAACGCTTCGTGAAGCTTTTTTCGGGCAGGTGATGGGCACCCCCACCACCAGTCAAAATCGGAAATCGGGGCAGCCCAACTCGTCTTCACAAAATCGGGATTCACGCAAAGACAATTCCAATGAACAGCGGGATGAAAAAGATCGGGACAATAACGGCGGATCCAAAAACTCTTCCTCAAAAAAGGCAAACTCTTCGCCCCAGACCAACACACCCAAAATGACCATTGCGGTTCACGAACGGACGAATTCACTTATCGTAACGGCCCCTCAGGCGCTTTTCCAAAAGGTGGAACAACTCGCGAAACTTATTGACGCCCGAAGTGTTCAAAAGGTAGAAATCATCAAGGTCCGCCGCCCCCTGGCTAATGACCTAAGACAAATCCTTAGCGAAAATGCCGTTTTCTCCGGAACAAACTCAAGCAACGACTCGGACAAAAGGCGGTCGACCTCAAGGTCAGGATCCGAAAATCCCCGCACCCAATCCCGGAATCGATAGATTTTAAAACGGAGTGTCATGAAAGCTAACCGGAATCCTTCCCTTCGAGTATTGCTCTGGATCACTCTGGCTATCGGCGCAATCCCCGGCGAGTCAGTTAACGCACAAGCCGGACTTCGCGAATCACTCGAAAAACTCGACAAAAACGATAACGGTTTTATCGACCCTGATGAAGTCACACCGCTGGCCCGTCCGTTTTTGGAACGCGTCTTGAGAAACAACCGGGGCTTCCGGGAATCCACCAATTACAACCGCCCTTTACCGATTTCACAAATACAAGAAGAAGCAAGGTATTATTTTGCCGTTCGAAATGGCCAA
>JAZABE010000837.1:0-4813 GCA_036137535.1 Planctomycetota bacterium
CATACCGTTGCGGGAATCGGAAAACCTGGATTTCAAGGAGATGGAGGTCCCGCAACCGCTGCGGTTTTTAACCAAGCCTACAGCATTGCCCTGGACCAGCAGCAACTCTTGATCGCCGACCTCAAAAATCATCGCATCCGCGAAGTCAATCTTAAATCAGGTGTGATTCGTACGATTTGTGGTAACGGCAAACGTAAGATGCCCCAGGATGGCGAACTTGCCAATAGCCAGCCCTTGTCCGGTCCTCGATCCCTTGCCGTTGACCCACAGAACATTTGGATTGTCCTTAGGGAAGGTAACAGCGTTTGGAGAATCGAGCGGAAAACAGGAAAGATCTTTCACGTTGCCGGGACCGGTAAGCGGGGGTTTTCGGGTGATGGTGGACCTGCCAAGAACGCAACTCTCTCTGGGCCCAAAGGAATTGCCGTGTCCCCGGGAAAAGCCCTTTACATTGCAGACACCGAGAACCACGCCATTCGCAGAGTCGATCTAAAAACAAACAGCATCTCGACGGTCATCGGAGCAACCGGGAAAAAGGGATTCAATGGTGACGGTGAAAATGTTTCAACCCGTCAATTAGCGCGACCCCATGGTGTTTACCGGATGGCCAACGGGGACCTGTTAATCGGTGATTCAGAGAATCACCGTGTCCGCAGGGTCTTCTTGAAAAAATAAATCAGCCCGGACCAGAGAAGGTACCGGGAAATACCATAAACCAACGCAGGCAAGAAGTCCCGATCGATCCATTTAAAATGGCGGAAGTGCATGGGAATCGAACCCACCGAACCCAAGGTTAACTTAAGTCCCAACGGTTTTGAAGACCGCGGCCCACACCAGTGAAGCAATCACTTCCATCGAATCTTGTCATGATCCGTTCATGAATTCTAACGTTGACGACCCTAACAGGCCTAGGGGCAAAATCTGCAAAATTCGGGCAGCGACAGGGCCAGAGGAAAAAAATCTCATTGCAAAAAATGATTAAATCACGGCTCTGCCAACCAAGCCAATCGCCCAAATTTTGAGCCCGCTCATCCAGAGAGCCAATTTCGGCAGCCGATCTTCGAGGATAAACTCTTAACGCCGGGATTTCATTTCACGGATCAGCAGGTCTTTAAAATCGATATCCGTCGTCGGGTCATGACCTTGGATCATGATCGTTCCCGCCTTCAATCGTAGGCCCTTTCTGGGATTGGCATCGGGTTTTCTCTGATCCGTCCAATCACAAACCTGTTCTCCATTGACCCACGTGGCCACATGCGGACCGTCAACGACCAAGGTTTTGATAAACCACTCCTGGTCATTGGCCGGAACAATCCTGGCATTTTTCCTGCGAAAAATGCCACCCGTCCCACAATCCTCGGGGCGACTGCGATCATTATCAATAATTCCATTTTGAATCTGGCTTTCGTAACCGTTCATTTTTTCCCCGGGAATACAACGGAAAAAAATTCCGGAGTTCAACTTGGGCGCATTGGTTTTAACTTTTAGCTGCATTACAAAATTCTGATAAAGATTCTTCGTTTCCAGCTGGCCAGAACCGTCCTTGACGTTAAGTACTCCGCCCTCTGCCGAAAACTTACTCTTCATTTCTGGGTACTCCTTCCAACCCGCAAGACTCTTTCCATTGAACAGTGAAACTAAACCCTCTGGTTTCAAGTAAATATTGCGAAAGGCAACCGCACCTTGATTGAATTGAAGCCCAATGTAACCTTTTCTGATTGGTTTTGGATCTCGATACACTGAAGTCTTCTGGCCATCAATTTTAACCGAGATCGTATTTCCAATAGCACTGATTTCCATCCGGTGCCAAATCGAATAATCGAAATCTTTGATCACTGTGCCTTTGACGCGACCGACGATAGAACCGGTCGGATAGGAGTTGGATTGCGGCGCAATATTAATTTCATAACAGCCCTCTAAAGGACTGTTGGGCGATGGACTCGTGCGAATAAAAACGCCACTGTTCGTTCGAGGTGTTGCCTTGAACTGAAGCCGAATTGAGAAATCATCAAACTGCGTGGTCGACCGCAACAATCCTGCTTGCCCTCGTGAAACGGTCAAGTCCCGGTTGTCGACGCAGCTCCAGTTTGCGTTGGTCACGGCTCTCCAGCCATATCCGGGGTTACCATGGAAGAGACTAATCCAACCGTCAAAGGCGTCATTTCTGATCCATTGATTATTTTTTTTGCTCTTATCCTGTGCAACAACGACGGTTAACTGACCGGCAAAGCCGAACAAAATCAAGAAAACAGCAATTCGCATAACTTCAAAACCTGAGAGTTTGACTCATCCAGAATTAGAATTAAACCAGTAATGGCAAGAAACCTCTAGTGTCATGTGGTTTCTGTAATTATCTCCCTTGATCATTCAACTTGAGACCTCTCGTGACCAACGGAACTGAACACAACCAACATTATACCCTGCTCACCGGCGCCACTGGACTACTCGGGCGTTACTTAATCAAGGATCTTTTGCTGTCCGGTGTGAGACTCACAGTCGTCGGCAGAGACTCAAAACGCGAAGCGGCAACACAAAGAATCTCAAACATCTGCTCGTTTTGGGAAAAAGAGCTAGGACAGGAGCTACCACGGCCTGTCTGCTTAACGGGAGACGTTCGATTCCCCAATCTGGGTTTGAGTGAAGACGATCATTCCTGGGTCCAATCCAACTGCAATTCTTGCATTCATAATGCTGCCATCCTGGATTTCAGCACTGCTCCCCGAGATCAAGAACCCTGGGTAACGAATCTTGACGGAACAACGAATGTCGTTGATTTTTGTCGAGCGACTGGGATGACCGATTTTCACTATGTGTCTACGGCCTACGTCTGCGGGAACCGAATGGGCACGATCAGAGAAGATGAGCTGGATTGTCAACAAGAATTTCGCAACGACTACGAACAAAGCAAATTTCTCGCTGAAAAACTCGTGCGTCAGGCCGAAGGATTTGAATCAATCACAGTTTATCGTCCTGCAGTGATCACCGCAGACTCTAAAACTGGCTACACAACGACCTACCATGGGCTCCATCTTTACTTACGGTTAATGTCTCTCCTCGTGCCTCAAGTCGAACCCGATGAAAACGGCGTCCGAAATACCCGGATCCGTTTACCGATGACCGGTGACGAAGAAAGAAATGTCGTCACCGTTGATTGGGTGTCCCGCGCCATCACAAAGCTGTTTCTGGAAAAAAATGCCCGTGGTAAAACATTCCACCTTTCGCCAGAATCAAAACTAACCCCCAAGTTTTTGATCCAATCTTGCTATAAGTACTTTAACTCGACCGGTGTTGAATTCTGTGGCAACCAAGAATCTGAATCCAGCGAATCCGAGGAATTTGAAACGAATTTCCTGTCAAACGTGGGTATCTACAACCCTTACGACCGGTGTGATCCAGTTTTTGATAATCGAAATACCAAACAATTGGCGGCGGATGTTGAATGTCCCGTAATCGACGAAGAAACGATTCACCGATTCTTGAAGTTCGGTGAGCTTGACCGTTGGGGCAAACGGAAAGAAAAGTCGGTATCCAGTTCATTCCAAGTCACCAATCATCTTCCGACACTCAGAGAATATGCCATCACCTATCGAGCCAAGTTCGTCAGCCCAACACAAGCTGCAGAACTGTTCAGCTTCGGATTCGATGTGATTGGGCTAGGTGGAGGGCAGTGGCGATACCACAGCGAATCCGATCAAATGGTCCAAGGTTTACCATTACAACCGGATGCTCCCATTGTGCGAATCACTGCAGAGTCCCTCCAGAAAATTCTTGCCGGGGAAAATTCTGAAAATCCGTCAACGTCAATTTGCGAAACCCTTTTCTCTGACTATGTTGATGCAGAATTCTATCGTTGAATTCAATGCATCGCCTACAAAGATTCAGTCTCAGAACTGCCCTGAACATAGGGGGCAAACTCAGTGAGCTCTACTCTTTTCCCATGAATCCGGTAACAGACTTTCCGCCAATTCAACCGGGAGACAAATACCGCCCTAAAGACCGCTGTCACATAACAAACCTGTGTCAAAACAATTGACAGCAGATAGATCAGCGGATTCCTGAAAAACGTCACTTCTGAATCCCGAATCTCCCGGACCGGACTTTCGATCCAATTCAACAAAAGAACATTCCCAAGCTGTAATGCCAAGTAACCAGACGCAAACCAGATGGCTGCTGAAAAACTTCCAGCAAACAAACTAGCCATCATCAAAATGAAAGCCCCAAAGGTTAGCGTAGCCGTCGCAATTCCGTGAAATAGTACCAATGGCCAGCGAGGATGGTGCAACCTGGCGGTCAGTAGCTGACGACTAATCCAAGGAACACAATCCTTAATTGAAATCTCTTCCTCGCTAGGCATAATTGCTTCCGGGACAACTTCTATTTTGCCACCGGTTCGTCGGCACAATTTCCCCAACATCGTATCTTCGCAGAGCCCCCGACTCCATTCATCCAGCACCTCTGCATCCCTGATGAAAGACGTCCGTATCGCAAGTGAACCACCCCACGGAATTCGGTAACACACCATTTGCACGATTGCCGCAGTATTCCAGATATATCTAACCCAAGTCCCAAACCTAGACCCTGTGACATCGAACCACCTGATTCCTGTGGTCACCTTGATCTCAGGATTATCAAACGGTCGAATCATAGCCTCAAGCCAATTCCCACCCGGGAGAGTATCCCCATCGACCAAGACCACAAATTCGAACTCTGACTCTATCTGACGGATCACTGAAATCAGGTTTGAGCATTTCACACTACAGGTTTCAAGGATTTCAGAATTGACCTGTATTGAAATCAAGTCCCCAAATTCCTT
>JAZABE010000838.1:0-7551 GCA_036137535.1 Planctomycetota bacterium
GAAAAAAACGCAAGCAACATTGGAAACATGTCGAAACCCACTTGGCAAAGATGGGAGTCAAGCAAAATACGATTGACCACTTGGTGGCACAAGACAACCCGGAACTGGTTGCTAATTTCATTAAAACATTGGACAAGTAGTCCGAGGCGATTTTCGCAAAGGCATCAAAATGTGGTCAATAAATCTCGTTGGTAAGGTTTCTTTTGTAACTGGGAGCAGCCAAGGCATCGGGGAAAGCATAGCGCGAACATTGCACCACGCCGGCAGCTGCGTTGCGATTAATTATTTTCCAGATGCCGATGGGATCAACCAATCCAAAGCCGATGCGATTGTCGGTGACCTTGGGGATCGAGCGGTTGCGGTGGCGGCTGACGTTCGTGATTTGCAACAAATGTCCAGTGCAATTGGACAGATTCAAGAACGATTTGACCGGCTTGATATCTTGGTCAACAATGCCGGAATTCTCCGGGATCGAACGCTTCGAAAGATGAGTGAGCCAGAATGGCAAGAGGTAATCGACACCAACCTTTCTGGAGTTTTTCATTCCTGCAAAGCAGCCGTCGACACAATTAGTGATGGAGGGCGAATTATTAATATCGCCTCGCTGGCTGCGGCGACTGGTTTTTTTGGACAGGCCAATTACGTCGCCGCCAAATCAGGAGTGATTGGTTTGACCAAAGTACTCAGCAAAGAGCTTGCCAGGAAAAACATCACGGTCAACGCCATTGCCCCGGGGGTGATTCACACCGAGATGGGTGAAACGATTCCCGAAGAGACTCAAAAAGGGATGTTGTCCCAAGTCCCCTTGGGGCGGTTTGGTGAACCGCAGGAAATTGCGAACGTTGCCTTGTTTTTGGCCAGTGATCTTTCCTCATATGTTTCTGGCCAAACGCTGCATGTGAATGGGGGTTGGTGGGGGTAGGTGTTTTGAGCTTGCTGGTAGAGGTGTGGCTCAGGAATTTATTTTTTGCTTGTCACCGGTTTCATTCACGCGAACCATGGTCACTGAGGTTGAGAATACGAGTTCGTGTTCGCTGGATTCGCGTGTGTCTCGATAGACTTCAACCAAGAAAGTAACCGATGTGTTACCGACACGGGTTTTGGTCGAATGAAACCGGAGGATGGTTCCCTGCCTGACGCTTTTGCGGAATTCTACTTTATCCATCCCGATGGTAACAAAATTGAAGTCGGGATATTCGAGGCTGGCCGCAATCCAGGCGACTTCATCGACGAACTTCAACAGGTAACCCCCGAATAAAAATCCGTAATGGTTAAGGTGTTCGGGCAATACGAGTTTGAAATTTTGCATTGGGTTCACCGTTGGTAGAGGCCGGTCTCGAGTGTCAGGATGACTAGCGAGTGCTGTGACATTCCGCGGATTCTGTTTGTGAATTAGATCGCTTTAAGCGTTGTCAAGCAATTCGACGGCGATAAATTTTTGGCCTTCGAGCATTGCCAAACTAGCACCTCCCCCGGTACTGACATGCGTCACTTGATCCGCAAACCCAAGCTGTTGGATGGCGGCCGCACTGTCTCCGCCTCCAATGATGCTGGTGGCATTACTGTCTGCGATGGCCTGGGCCACTTTCTTGGTTCCCGCGTCAAACGGGGGCAGTTCAAAAACCCCCATGGGTCCATTCCAAACCACGGTCCTAGCATCAGAAACCATTGAGGCATAAGTGTTGGCGGTTTCCGGTCCAATATCAAGACCTTCGAATTCTTCGGGAATTTGCCCAGCCGGGACCACTAATTTGTTACACCCAGAGTCGAAATCGTCGCCACAATGGGTGTCAGAAGGGAGAACCAATTTACTCCCGCCCGCTGCCAGCAATTTTCCGGCCAATTCAACCTTGTCTTTTTCCACAAAGCTTTTTCCTACTGAGCCACCTTTTGCCAACGCAAACGTATACGCCATGGCGCCGCCTACAAGTACCTGGTCGCACAGGTTCAGCAGGTTCTCAATCACATTGATTTTGTCTGAAACCTTTTTGCCACCCACAATGGCAATAAATGGCCGTTCGGGGGTGTCAATGACGTCCGAAAGGTACTGGATCTCTTTGGCGACTAAATGGCCGACACAGCGGACTTTTCCCTCCATGGCTTGAGGCACTGCAACCATGGACGCATCATTTCGGTGACACGTACCAAAAGCGTTGTTGCAATAAATGTCTCCGAAGTTGGCGAGACCGTTGGCAAATTCGTGATCTCCTTGCTTTTCTCCGCTGGCGAACCGCAGATTTTCCAGCATCAAGCAATCTCCGGCGTCGAGTGCGGTTACTTTTGCTTGGGCATCCTCTCCAATCGTGTCCACGCTAAAGACGACCTCTTGTCCCAGTTTTTCACCTAAACGCCGGGCGACGGGTTCGAGGCTAAATTTTTTCTCATGGCCGACACCGGCAGGACGGCCTAAGTGACTCATCAGTACCAACTTGCCTCCCCGTTTTAAAACCGAATTGATCGAAGGCATCGCCATTTCGATTCGTCGGTCATCGGTGATTTCCTGCCGGTCATTGAATGGAACATTAAAGTCAACCCGCATCAATACGGTTTTTCCTGCTACGTCCACATGATCAATCGATAGCTTTGCCATTTGGGTTCCTTGGTGAAGTACTACGGGAGGCGTCAATCCACACCATTACAAGAGTGAATCCCATTGCTGTAAAGAGAGCGATAAAATTTATCCTCTGGAGTAGAGAGCTCAGCCGTAGATTGGGTTGCAATCGACACCAAGAAATGAAAATAGCGGGCAGAAAACCCGCTTTTGAAGCCATGTGCTTTTTTCGGTTTCATTCATCCTTTTTCGGCTGAGGCGATTCAGCTGGTTGGGGTTGGACTCGCTTTTGCACGTCGATTTCCAATGGTCCAAATACTTTTTCATGACTTTGCACAGAAAGGTGAAGTGCATGCAAAAGTCGTTTAGCCGTATAGAAATTCAAGACAATGCGTTGATTGATTGCAATTGCCTTGTCTGTCACATTCATTCCCTGGGAATTGAGTCCAAAATCAACGATTAATTCTTCTGGCGACCCGGTGACGCGACAAAAATTGGCGTAGGAACAAACGGCATTTTGTTCATCGAGTTTGATTTGTCGTTGTTGAGGTTGGGGTGATCCTGCCTCTTTTGGTTCGTCGGCCATCGTTAACTCCTGATAAATTCTGTGATTGCTAGATCGAAAATGGAACGATCCAATGAGATGTTCAACACTTAATTGGGAAGACGGTGCCGTCCCATTGAGTGTCGTAAGTCCAAAATGTTAAAAGATTTACGTCAACAGTCAAGTCGCTGTGTCCAATTGGTAAGATGGGTAAAAAAATTCTGTGGCTTGTCCAGAAAAAAGTCGAATTGTATGATGGTTGATTCCCCATTTTTAGGCATTTACATCTCTCTATTGACGAGCGGTTACAAAAGGGCGAAGAACCAGAAGGTTTAGGAACAATGAAAGAAGGGATCCACCCGAACTATGACGAGGTTGAGGTGACTTGTGGTTGTGGAGAAAAATTCATAACCCGGGCCACTGCCAACAGCCTCAAGGTCGATATTTGCAATGTCTGTCATCCCTTTTACACCGGGAAGATGAAGCATATTGATCGAGAAGGACGAATCGACCGTTTCAAGAACCGGTTTGCCTCTGGGTACAACAGCCTCAAGACCAAAAAGCGCCGCACTCCAAAGAAAAAAATGGCAGAAGAGTAGCTGCAGTTTCTTCTCTTGGCGGGGGCGAATGGGCTTTCGCAATCTGGCGGGTTGCGCGCACAGCTTTTGGTGCGCGACATACTTTTCCCCGGGGTCATTGAGGTATTATGACATGCGCAAAATGCTAGAAGAAAAACTCAAGCGGTTTGAAGCCCTCGAAAAGGAGCTGAATGACCCAGCAGTGATGGCAGATTCCAACAAGATCTCAGCCGTTGCTCGAGAGCATGGATCTCTTTCCAAGCTGGTGATGAAATATCGCAGGTTCAAGGGGCTCCTCGACCAGGCCACCGAGTTACGGGAAATGCAGAACAGTAGTGATGGCGAAGAACGTGAGCTCGCAGAATTGGAATTACCGAGTGCTGTCGAACAGCGAGATGCTGCTTGGGATGAACTGCTGGAAATGACCATCGGCGGGGAAGATGCCAACCGCGCTCGCTGCGTGATGGAGATTCGTGCGGGAACAGGTGGAGATGAAGCAGCCTTGTTTGCCCGAAATTTGTACGAGATGTACAAGTGCCATAGTGAGCAAAAAGGCTGGAAAGTTGAGCTTCTCAGCGCTAGTCCGACGGAACTAGGGGGGTTTAAGGAGATCTCACTTGCTTTCGAAGGCGAAGGGGTGTTTCGCGAGCTGCAATATGAGAGTGGAGGGCATCGAGTCCAGCGGGTGCCTGAAACAGAAACCAAGGGTCGAATTCATACTTCGGCGGCGACGGTTGCAGTGATGCCTGAACCCGAAGATTTAGAAATCGATCTTAAACCCGATGAATATCGAATTGATAAATTTCATGCCAGCGGCCCGGGCGGCCAGCACGTCAACAAGACGGAATCAGCGATTCGGTTAACCCATCATGAAACCGGTATCGTGGTTCAATGCCAGGATGAGAAGAGCCAGCATAAGAACTTGGCCAAGGCTTTACGGGTCCTGAAAAGTCGTATCTACGAAAAAAAAAGGGAAGAAGAAAACCAAAAAAGGGCAGACCAGAGAAAAAGCTTGATTGGCTCAGGAGACCGAAGCCAGCGGATCCGCACCTATAACTTTCCTGAAAACCGGGTTTCTGATCACCGCATTAACCTGACCCTTTACAAGCTCGACCAGATCATCGCGGGTAATGTCCAGTTGGTCACAGAAGCTTTGCTAGAGCACGAAAGGAATGAGCTCAAAAGTTCAATGGACACGCTGGACTAGAGATGCCTTCCACGCCAGCGGAGAGTTTCTGCAGCGGGCCAAAAAGGATGGACTAAACCAAAGTGCCGCTGGAAATTGGCGGTTTGTCAAAGACCAACCCATCAGGACGCTGATGAGGTCAACGCCCTGGTGGGGTGAATCTTAGTCACTTGGCTATTTGCGATTGTCATCCGTTTTCTGTTGATAACGCTGTTGTTGCTCTAACTGAAATTGGACTGCACGCATTGCCTTGCGACCGGTATTGAGTTGGTTGGATTTGATTTGGTCGAGTTGGAAAGAATTCAAAAGATAATACTTATCCAGCTTTTCGCTGTTTAGAGAGATTGAATTTTCTTTCAGCCATTTTCCGTTGTTATCAAGGGTCTCAATACATTTTTCTAGATTGCCCTTGTCCAAATAAACGGTTGCCAACTTGTTTTGTTCGTTGGAAACCAGAGCAACGACATCTTCGAGAATCTCCTGGTTCATGGTCGTTTCCATTTCGCTCTTTGTATTACAGTATTCAATCGACGTTTGCCCCGTCAGGGTATCCTTTGCCTTGGATTTCATGTTCAGATACGTTACCGAAACGGTTCCAAGGTCCAGGCGTCGACCGAGGTCCCCAGCCGGCAGTTCAAGTTCTACGAGGATGAATCGGTCTTGTTTGCTGTAAATTTGGGAGAGTTTGGAGGCAATGGTTTGGCCGCTGATATCTGCGTCATTGCCAAGAACGCGAATAGGTCGTATTCCTGCCGGGATTTGGAGTTTTATTTTGATGTCTTGTGCAACGACAGACATAACATCATCAAATTCTTTGTTGAAAATCTCTGCAAGCTCCGCAGCGTTTTCAATGAAAACATGATTTCCGCCACTCTTACCGGCGAGCTTCATCATTAGGTCTTCGTTGTAACCCAAGCCAAGCCCTAAAGTTGACACGGAGATTCGTTCTTTCATTAAGGAGGCTCCCAGTTTACCGAGTTCTCCCGGAGTACTTGGGCCAACATTTGCCAAGCCATCGGACAAGAGAATGACTCGGTTAACCCGTTCCTCGTCGATAAACTTACGAACTTCAGCAGCTCCCTTGCTGACTCCCGCGAACAGGGAAGTGTTGCCGCCGATTTGGATCCCTGCAATTTTTTGTTTGATAGCCGCCTTGTCGGTCGCTTTTGTGGCTGGAACTAAAACATTTACATTGGTGTCATAGGTCACGACACTGACAATGTCGTGTGCCGCAAGGCGATCGATCGCTTGGATTGCGGCTTCCTTGGCCTTTTTGATTTTTTCTCCCTGCATCGAACCTGAGCGGTCCAGGACAATGGCAACGTTGACCGGTGCCCTTTTCTTATCAGCTTCCATTTTGAATCCGGTTAGCCCGACTCGGACCCAAACATTTTGTTTTTTTGGGGAAGCGACGATTTTTCCGTAAGGTGAGCCGACATTTAGCTTGACCTGATCGGCAAAGACAAACGCGCTGCCCCACAGGGCGAACGTGAAAACAAGCAAGGATTTCAAAAGGGGTTGCATTGGGAACTCCGATATGCTGGATGAAATTGGCTCGGTTTTGCGATTCAGCGAGTCGCACCTTGGCACCAAGAACTATAACGGTTGGGAACGTGTTTTTTCGTCATGCCCTTGTCAGAAGATTGTAAAAAGATTGTAAGATGAACCGAAGTTTGCGGGGGCGGGCGACTTTGAATTGGACAATCAATCCCGCGATTTGGTTATCGCGGTCGTTAGGGTGGCTTGCCAACAGCACGAAATGATCGGTGGAGCTTAGAAAAACATGACAGTATTGCGTGGCTTTGTCATAACGATCACGAGCGGTTTTGCCTTTGGATTGTTGGGAGCAGGAGTTGGGTACGGCTTAGGTTTAGTTGCTCCGGATTATTATCGAACTGTCTTTCGCATACCTCCCGAAATCGCAATTGATCCTGTTCAAACTGGATTCGGACTTGGTGTAACGCAGGGACTGGCCGCTGGATTGATAATTGGCCTTGTAATTGTCGTCACGAATGCCTGGTACGGCTCCCGAATAATCCCATCGCGTCCAAACGGGCCCGAGCAAGGGGCGTAACTACAAACTGGACCGATTTGCTTGTGAATAATCTTTCGATTTCAGTTGTTGCATTCGAGCCTGCACGTTCAAAGGACACTAGATCCTAAAACTAGGGGGGAACTTGCATGCGGTATATTGGATGTTTAGGATGACCATCCCCAGTTTCGCAGATCCTGTTTTTGGTTGGGTGTGGTCCTGCCCGCCTCACTCTCAATGTTCTTTCTACTGCTTAATATTTTTTTCAGTTCGTGCTTTATCCTCTGTGTCAAATGGGTTCAGCATCACCGGAAAATGGACATTGTGACGGTTGGCAGTATCAATTACATCGCTGCTGCGTTTTGTGCCGTACCCGGTTGTGTTCGTTCTGAATTTTCCCCTTTAGCAATTCATGCGATTTGGACCGGCGCAACCATGGGTGTTTGTTATTTTATTGCGTTTTTCTTCTTGATTTTTGCGGTCCGGTGGGTTGGAGCCTCTAACTCGGCTGCTGTGTCACGGGTTTCTTTGGTGATTCCTGTTTGTGCCGGAATTGGTTTATGGGGAGAGGTCCCGGATTTTTTTCAAGTTCTCGGAATTGTAACCGCCTTTGCCTCCTTGTTCTTGATCGGCCGATCAAGAACAAGGAGGCAAAGGCGG
>JAZABE010000839.1:0-3365 GCA_036137535.1 Planctomycetota bacterium
CAGCCGTGAAATCTTTTCCGTCCGCTCCGTGAATTGCGGCTAATACCAACGCACAATCCTCTACGCTTCGAGCCAGAGGGCCAACCTTGTCCATGGACCAGGCCAAAGCCATACAGCCCTCCCGGCTCACCCGGCCAAACGTAGGCCTCAACCCCGTAGCACCACAGCGGCGACTTGGAGAAATAATGCTCCCCAAAGTTTCCGTTCCAATCGTGAATCCGGCCAAACCGGCAACGACTGCTGACGCACTCCCGGCCGAAGAACCACTGGAACCGACTCGGTAATTCCAGGGGCAACGAGTAAATCCACCAAACCACTTGTCTCCCATGGCCAATGCCCCCAAGGTTAACTTGGCAACCAGTACGGCGCCGGCTTCTTCTAACCGTTGGACCACTGTTGCCTGGGTAGCAAGTTCTTGTTTCCGATACTGAGGCGCACCCCACGTGGTGGGATAACCGGGAACAGAAATCAGGTCTTTGGCCCCCCAGGGGATCCCGTGCAACGGCCCTCGGTACTTTCCCGCGGCAATTTCCTGGTCCGCTTGCTTGGCCTGTTTGATCGCCAAATCTTCAGTCACCTGGACCACGCAATTCAGAAGCGGGTTGTACTTATGAATTCGCCGCAAGTACAGCTTCGTCAACTCCGTCGAAGAAATCAATTTGCGCTGGATTAAAGAGGCCAGTTGAGTCACGGGAAGGTACGCAATCTCTTCATCGCTTTCCGGGCGAGGCTCGGGCTCGGTCCTGACCATCGCCGGGGCTCGCTCCAATTTTTCATGAGTCCTTGAGGCCATGGGCGTCAGGGAACGAAAATGAACGGCTGGCCCAACATCGTTGGTAAGCTTCACTTCACGGAGCGCCGTGAGATTGTCACGGGCACTTTCGAGTGCCCGCGCCGCCTGATCCCTTTGCTCATCCGTCAATTCCAGCCCTGAAATCCATTCAGCCTCCTGAATCATCTTCGCCGTGATCGGAGTGTCTTCTTGGGCCATCGATGCCAAAGCCCGGTTGAAAATGGGGGACCCGATTCCCAAACCTGCTAGGATCCCGAGTACTTTTCTTCGGTTCAAGTTCATACCCTCTTCGGTTAAATTTCCGGCCCACAGCCTTCATGGTAACATGCTCTCCCGCTGAAAACTGCGCAAGCCAATAACTGCTGTGAGGAAGCAAGGAAAAACTCAACCGTCTACCCAGCGGGTCACGGCAGGGCAACCCGGAAGGTTACGGTTTAGATCGAGGACGTTTGATCCACGGGCAAAGAACTTGCAGAAAAAGGCTGATCTTCCAGCAACCGAATTTCAAATCCATTTTTAATTTCATAAGTCGCGTCCCGCCATTGAACCTGCTTGGTAAACGTGGCCCGCAACGCGGCTATGGAGTAAACCACCAAGGCAACGGGGATCAACACGAAAAACTTCAGGTAACGGGACACGGATACCGGCGCTAATTGCTCCTTGATCTCTCCTCCCACTGCCCGCAACGCGGACTCGGTTAAAAGATACGCGGCAAACAAAGCCAATTGAATCGTCAGTAAACCGGCAATCAACAGGAAACCGGATACGAAACTGCCACTGGCGAATTCCATGATGGTTAAGGCCAAAGCAACGCCGATCATCAAAATCGTGAACAGCATATGCAAAAACGTACCCACGAATCCCCATTCATAGATACGTGACCAGGTTAACATGCGGCTGTTGTACCGAATACTAAAAGCAAAATCGCATTCTTCGCTGTTGACTGAAATCAGGTCTGAAACAAAAACGGTTTTGCAACTCAGCTTTCGCATCGCCCCGTCGATCGGTCCATCGTCGACAATCGTCTTCCGCCATTTTTCAATTAAGCCGCAATCTTTGACGTCTTGCAACCGCATTGCACAGCTTCCCGCCCAGGTATGCTTGAACAGAAAAGTAACAACTAAAGCACCAGCATTCCAAAGAGAACGCACCACGGAACCCACTCGATTTTGCTTCGGCGAAAACCACTGGTTCCCAGTCACGACGCCAATTTCCGGGTCTTTTAACGGACTCACGATTCTCTGCAACCAATATCGAGACGGAACAATATCAGCATCCGCCAGGGCAATCACTTCAGTTTTGGGAGAAATTTCCCGGATGGCCTGGACAATCGCACTGCATTTGAGGCTGCAAGTTTTCAGTCTTTCTTCCAGGATGGAGATCCGGATCCGTGGATGGTTTTCGAATTCACGGAGCGTTTCCCAAACCGGGTCGGTCGAACTGTCTACAATGATTTTCAATTCGTACTGGCTGTAGTCCTGATCCAACAAACTCCTAATCGTGGATCCGACAAAAGGGTCTTTTCCCCGGAGCGACAGGATAACAACAGCTGACGGCTGAAAATCAGGATGTTTCGGTGATCGAGCCGAAGGCAAGATCCACCGAAACCAAGCAGCCCACGCGAAATGGTAGGCGGCATAGCCGATACAGGTCCAGAAAATAAGGGCTGACAGTGAATGCATCCTGGTGCTTTTCGTTTTTAAACGGGTCCGAAAACGGTCTTTTCAAGTCTAGGTTCTGGTTAAGCAAGCTCCCACGACAAATTCAATTTTACTGTGCATTCATCGCTTTAGCCCAGATATTCCCAGTTTTCCGGTTTTATTGCCTGGACCGTATTCAAAAAACGGGTTTTATTGCTTCCACAGCCGGTACACCAATTTGGCCGCCCGGGGAAAATCCCAGATAAAAGAAAACATTGGAAACAGGCCATTCTTTTTCAAGACTCCCCGTTTTGTCAGGCGATGGGTTGCCACCGAACCTGAAACGTAATGGGACCCCCCGGCAAGTTGCTTGTTCCGTTTAGCCTCAGCCCCGGTCACATAGGCCTTCATGCGACCACCTGCATGAGCGTAACCATGATTTTGATGGCCGGCAAACAGCCAGGACGTGACATCGATCACCGGGAAATTCTCCTTGACCGTTTCGGCCACCATCCAGTTATCCCAATTCCCTCGGCCAATCGAAAACGCTGGCATGTCACGAAACCGCTCTCGAGGAAAAATAAAATAGTCCTTGCAGAGAATGGAGGCCAGGTCCCCGCTTTGATTCACGCGAGCAAGCAGTTCTTGCTCCCAATCACTGTTGGAAAAAGTCAACAGCTCCTCCTGATCAAAATCTGTCCGTTGTCCGATCGAAAGAAAAGAACCCAATCTCATCTGCAGCAAGCGTTGTATTGTTTCCGGAAGCGATGAGTTCAAGATAATATCGGAATTAACGTACATCATCAGAGGTGTTCCCGCCGCATCGATTGCCTGAGCGAAAACACTATCCGTTTGCGGTGTGCCTTCGTCGTTTTTTACGATTTCCGGAAAGTGCCGAATCGAAAATTCCTTCGCGATTTCGGCAACGCCCC
>JAZABE010000840.1:0-5825 GCA_036137535.1 Planctomycetota bacterium
TGATGAACAAAAAGTCCAATTTGAATTAATCAACCGCCTAAACCGGTTAACTCAAAACCGCTACCCGGATGACGAGAAACTGGATGCCCGAATCAAGTCTTATCAACTGGCGTTCCGGATGCAAAAAGCGATTCCCGCAGTCGTCGATTTTTCAGGTGAGACTGAAGAGACCCAACGACTTTATGGTCTGGGGCAAAAAAAGACGGAGGCTTTTGGGCGACAATTACTGGTGGCCAGGCGCATGGTGGAACAAGGAACCCGTTTCATTCAGATCATGCATGGCGGTGGTGCTGCGGGAGCTTGGGACGCCCATTCTAACTTGAAATCCAACCATACCAATCTCGCTGCCCAAGTTGACCAACCGGTCTCCGCTTTAATCACGGATCTGAAACGACGGGGAATGCTCGATGAAACCATCGTTGTTTTTGCAACCGAGTTTGGACGGACTCCCGGGTCCCAAAATGGAAACGGGCGAGACCATCACCCCTATGGATTTTCGGTGTTGATGGCTGGCGGCGGTTTAAAAGGAGGGATTGTCCACGGGGGCACAGACCCGATCGGGTTTCATGCCGTACAGGATCCCCATTATGTCACCGATATTCATGCCACCATTATGCAGCAATTGGGATTGGATCCACGCAGGCTGTCTTTGCCCCAGCACAAGCGACTGGAAATGGACTATGGTCAGCCGATTGATGAGATCATTGCTTGAACGGGCCTCCGGTTCTGTTGTGCGGGACCCGAGAGCTGCTCAAGATTCAGTCTGAGAACTTCGCGGCCTGATCCATATCAACGGCTTTGCGAGGGAGCTTGAAGTCGGTGGGCCCAGCGAAACCGTCCGGGTGGATTGGGTTGTTGGGCCTCGGCCTCGGGAGCATTGAGCTGGAATTCCTGGTGACGTTCTTGCCGGGAATGGGCTGTTTGCCGTCGGCTGCCTGCGCCCGGGTTGGACTGGAGTGGATTTTCAGTGATCGGCTTTTCTGGTGTCGTCTGCGGACCGTAAAAATCTCGCCCAGAAAAACGTTTTGGTTGATCCACTTGGCCGAAAATCATGTAGTTTTGCCGGCTTGAATTGGGATCAGCTAGAGACCGGTTTCGCTGATCAAACTTTAGCAGTTCGGAATGCGTTTCTGAATTTTTGGGGTCTGCAACCGGTTCCTGCTGCCGTTCGAACTGTGGTTGTTCGATCGCTGCTCCGGGAGAGTGGCTGCTCCTGCGGAAGTCCTGGGGTTGTCGGATCCGGGAGCTTTGGGAATTCCGAGGAGTGCGTCGATTGAGAGAATTCGGATTGGGCTGGACTGCTGTGCCGGCTGTGAGGTCTTCTAGGAATTCATTGGTGAGGTGTTCCCGGGTTCGAGACCGGTTTTGGTCAGTGATCTTTGCTGTAACTTTCACGCTGATTCCTTCTGGAACGGCTTCGCCTTGAAATGCCTCATCGATCCAGGCTTGGGGAATGACGGGTGGGAGCTGAGCCATTGTGTCATTGTTGTTGCACAGGGACGGGTCCAAGGGCGCTTCAATCCACTTGCCGTTTTCGTCAATTTGCATGATTCCCAGGTCTCGAATGAGAAGCATTCGGCTCGAGTAATAATTGAGCCACACGCTCATCAGGTTGTTTTGAGAGTTTCTCAGATCGGCTAGTGCCGATGAGAGGTTTTGCACATCCGTGGGTCCGAATCGGTTTGGATCATCTGCATTGGGTGGCTCTTGAAGTTTTTCTTCAGTCACCTCGACTCGGCGAATCGCGATATCGACTGCTCGCCTCTGGATTTCCAGGTTGAGTTCGAGCTCCTTGAGTGACCGTAAGAGGTTCCGCATATTGGAATTGATCCCATCGGTAGCCTGAACAAAAGAACGTCGTGCACCGAGGTACTCAAGTAAGGCGCCGCGGTAATTGTTTCTTTCCAGGAGCCGGGTAAAAGGGGCATCAAATTGCACACCCAAGTTGGCGCTGCCGGCTTCGTCTCGAAAACTGACAATATTATTTCTGTCGGTTCGGAGATCACCCGAGGCGGTGATGCTCACACCGGATTGCAGGCGATTGGCATTAAATTCAATCAGTCGCCAAGTATCCACAAGACTACTGCGGGCATTTCGGTAATCGAGGCGATTTGTATAGGCGGTTTTCAAGGCACAGTCGAGGTCGATACGAACCGGTTCATCAATGTAGACATTTTGCAATCGGGATCGAGCTTGTAACAAGACAATTTCCTGGGTTTGTGCGAGGAATTGTCGCATCCACACGACAAGCGCTGTTGTGGATTCGGCGGTGGTATTATCTTTCAGCTCGGTTTCAATTTTCTGTAATCCAGCCAGGTTGGTTTCAAGTCGTTTGAAGATTGGATCGAGCTGTCTCTTCCACGAAGCTGATTCTTGTTGCAGGCGTTTGATTTCCTTGGGATCCAAGTTGCCTTGGCGGGCTTCAATTGCTTGATCTACACTTGCAACATCTTGGCGGATGTTTGGAAAGTAGTCCATGAGTGCACTACGATTGGCTTTGACCTGGTTGATCAAGTTCACCAAGACCTGTTTGGTTGGAGTGTTGCCCAGTTCACCGATCTGGCTTTGAATTCGATAAATGTCATTTTGAAAATTGGTCATGATGGGGTCGATTAGCTGAAAGCGTTTAATGAAACGATCATCCAGATCAACCGCTAAATCTGGCGGCAAGCCAAGCGTTCCAGTTAAGTAACCTTCAATCTGGCGCTGTAATCCATTTTTTGACTGGAGCAATTGGGCTTTTTGCGTTTCGATCGTTTGCCGGAACTGATCGACTTCCACAACATCAACGACTCCGCCTTCCAGATTGCCTTCTAGTAGAGCCAGAGTCCGAATTTGCAGGTCTAAGCTGTCTCGAGCATTGCGATATTGTTGCAGCGATTGGAGTAGTCCTATAAAACCGCCTACGTTTCCGGCTCCCCCGCCGGCAAGGCCGGTTCCGCCGGCCCCGCCACCGCCACCGCTGCCTCCGAAACCACTACCAAACCCAAAAGTGCCGGCACCAACACCGCCGATCCCCCCTGCCCCGGTGCCAGTAAAACCGGTCAAACCGGTTCCCCCGAGGAAACCGCCACGACGTCGGGGGCCGGTGGTGCCGTTGGTTCCAATTGCAATGTCGGTGAAAAAGCCGCGGCGATACCGATGGAATGCTCGTAAGTTATTAAATAGGGCTCGTTCAACGATGGTCAAGGTTTCCAAGGCGATCACACGGCCACCGTTTCGAAGCAGGGGTTGGACCAAGCTAAAATTGAAAATCGAAAGTCCGACATCGGTGTTATTCCCGGTGAAACTGAAAACAAAGGAGTTTGCCAAGCCAACAAGGACCTGCCCGGCGGTGGCAAAACGCTTCCTTAATTCCAGCGAATTGTCGATTCGGGTGGTGTTGGATTCGACCCCGGCACGGAGGTTTCCCAAGTGGCTCGATCTGAGATCGGTTCCTCCAAAAAACTGAGTGTCAAAACCGAATCGTTCGGCACTGACATCCAGGGCGGAAAGATAGAGTGTTTCAATCTGGCTTTGAAAACTTGGCGAATGCATTTTTGCCAGTTTCAGAGAAGTGTCGAGATCCAGAATGATTTCCCCCTCTTCATTTTGCCCGACGTATTCAATGAGTTGGTCGCGCCACGACGGATTTTCGAATTCGTCGGTTAGGCCGTTTTGTTCCCAACCTGACCAGCCGGATTTCCCGTTAACGACTTGCATAAATTGGTTGGAGTCGGGATCATCAATTGGCATGGGTGGACGATCCGGATCCTGGTCAAAAAAATAACGACTTCTGGGATCCATTTGGACCTTGAAGTCTTGGAATTCGTAGTTGGGATTCACTCGACCGGCTTCCTGGACCAATAAGTCGACTTCTCGGTCAGCTTCTTGGCGATAATGCGAACGCCGGTTGCAGCCGGCACTAGGCAACAAAACGGCGATCGCGATAAAGAAGATCGCCCAAGTTTGAAATTCCCGACTGAAAACCATAGTTGAATTTCCCGAATTCACTTGTTCTTTGGATTAATCTCGGCATGCGGAAGATCCGGCACGTCGGGTTATTTATCGTTCTGAGAGATAATCGGGCTTCAAGGGTGTTAGGAATGAAGCCGTTTATAAGGGGAATTCGGGCGCGGTTGCGCCAGTTGGTTTAGGGGTTCCGATTGTACCGGTTAGCGGGTGGCAGGTTGGATTACCAATGGTCGCTGATCACGAGAACCCCTACACTTTCCCGAGCTTTCCTGGTTTCTCAACATTGGGTCTTGGCGGTAAAGGCGGTTGGGGATGAGGTGAGTTCCCGTTGCCTTGAACCCGGGATTTCCCGATTCAAACACCCGTTGGCTGGGACCCCGAGAACTTGATTATCGACGGGTTATTCTATGGGAAACGTGGCGGTTCAGGGTTTCGGCGCTTTGACATCGTGGGCGAGCCCAATGAACTCAAGAAACCGGATGGTCAGGAACGTCAGGTCCATTTCCCACCAACGGTATTTGAACGACGCGGATCGAGGTTGAGCGTGGTGGTTATTATGCCATCCTTCACCATTGGTCAGGACTGCAACCAGCCAATGATTTCGGCTGTTATCCCGGGTGGTGTGGTTGCGGTATCCACGCAGATGAGCGACGGAATTAACAGCCCAGATGGTGTGCCATACGAAGAGAGTCCGCAAAAGTACTCCCCAAAGCAACCAGCTCGAGGCATACCGCAGGGCCTCCAACCATTCCCCGCCGAGAACAATCAGCCCGTACGCCAAGCCGGCTACAAAGTACAGGCCAGCATGGGCCAGGTAGATATAGAGCCATCGGAGCCCGACTTCCATTCCGGCATAGTAGGGATCTGTCAGAATATCTTTGGCGTATTTTTCTGCCAGGGAAGGGCGATGCATATCGGGTTTCTTCGAGATTACCCACAGGAAGTGGCCTTGCAGCCAACTTTTTTGCGGGGTGTGTGGGTCAGCATCAGAATCTGAGTGTCGATGGTGAACTCGATGTGTTCCCACAAAACGTGCTGGTGTTTCCATCAGGTTGCAGACTCCAAAAGTCGCAAAGGTTCGTTCGAGCCATTTAGGTAACTTGAGTGCCCGGTGGGCCAACGCGCGGTGAAAGCAGAGACTGATTCCAAGCCCGCTGTAGACGTAGTTTCCGACGACGAGCAACCCGAGACCCGACCAGGTGAACAGCCAGGGTACGAACATTAACGGAAACGTTAAATGAACAAGGACCATTGCCGTCGTGTAACCGCGGCTGAGTTGCACTCCTTTGGACTGTGATCTTTCCGGTGTCCCTGGATTGGGGCTAACCCGCCGCGGTGAATGTTTTGGGTCCGACCCCCAAAATGGGTCTGAGATTTCGGGGTTGTCTAACAGGGAATCACTGGTCACAGGCATGGTATTGGTCCTTGTGCCATTGCAGAAACGTATTGCACACTCAGTCCCTGACCCCGGTTGGATGGGCGATCAAACTTGGCGGGGTGGTGTGCTGGTGCGGCAGAGGAGGTTTTGCAATGCCCAGCAAGTCGTTGCGTTCGATCGTAAACCATCAGATCAATTCCATGAAATTGGACCGACGAGACGCCTTGCCCGCCGTTCGATTCATCGACCGAATTAAACGGAATAATCAGTACAGTTCGAATTGCAAGATTTATCGTGGTAATCGGAAAACATTGCGCTGTTTACTGATTTTAACTTGGTCTCAGCAAGGCGTTGGTTTTACGAAGTCGGGACGAAGCGTGCCAAAAGCTGTTGCGTCTGGGGGATCGCAGAAACCCCTCAACGATCGAATCGGGGTTTTTTTTGAAGAAAGTCGGGGCGACATGATTCGAACATGCGGCCTCTTGCTCCCAAA
>JAZABE010000841.1:0-10414 GCA_036137535.1 Planctomycetota bacterium
TTTCCCTCACCGAATCAAAGTACTCTTCCAGCTTGTGGCTGTCCTGGTGGTTCAAGTTCTTTTTGAAGTTGGTGGCGTCCTGCAAGACCAGGTCGGTGATGTCTTTGTCTGAACTTCCGGTCTTGAATAGTCGCTGATAGACTTGGCGAGGGTCTTTCATCGACGTTGCCACATGCTCTGGGCCATACCAGGAGATATTGTCCAAGTAGATTGATTCCTTGAGGTCCTTGAAGCTGTTGCAATTCAGCTCCAGCGACCGAATGGGCGTTCGGTGGCTTACCTGGTCTGCGATAAGATGGTCCAGTGTTCTATCCATCGGGTAGGACGATTTCAGTTCACCGTGCGGATCTTGTGAAGAGAGATAACAGGAACTGGCTTGGTTGTGAACGTCGGTTCCTCTCACGTTGACTCGGGACAATCCGGTGATCAGCGTGACTTTATCGCTTACTTTTTTCAGAGGATTCAAGGTTGGCATAGAGAGAAATTCGTCATCCCCAGGCTTGGGGAAAAAGTGATCTCTCACAAAGCCCATCGGCGAATAAAAAGAGGCAAATCGCAGTGCCGGGGTTTGCAGTTGCGTTGCTGCTGCATTCAATTCAAGCCAGGGAAGGGCCATCATGCTGCCGCTTGCCCCGAGGAGAAACTCACGCCTGCCGATCGATTTCATTTTTTGCCTCTTTGTGTGAAGATGGGGTGAAGGACAATATTCCGGAGGACGTCTCTCATTTTGTAATCGTCTTTTTCACTCATTTTGGCTATTTTAATTGCGGCAATTCGATCCGCCAAAGTCAATTCCCGGCCTAGCCCATAAGACAGCAAGTGTTTGATAAAAGCAACGGCAAAGGCTTCTTTTTCAGCATGGACAGCATCCTTGAATCCAACGATATCCTGGAAATCGTGTTTGCCAAAGAGTTTTCCACGGGTGTCCACCTTTAAGCCCGTTCGGTAGGTGTTTCTCCACCGCCCCAGCAAATCGTAACTTTCCAACACAAATCCTAGTGGGTCAATTTTTTGATGGCAACTTGCACATTGGGAATTACGACTGTGCTGTTTCAGCTTCTGACGTATCGTCAACCCTTCTTTTTGAAGTGTACGGTCATCAGCCTGCAAGTCAGGAATGTTATCGGGTGGTGGCGGTGGGGGATCATTGAAGATGACCGAGGAGACCCAGGAGCCACGCGTGATCGGCAGAGACCGAAACGGGTTTGAGGTCATGACCATCACGGCCGACGTGGTCAGCACGCCGCCATATCGCCGGTCATCCAGTGGAGTTCGTGTGAATTCAATGTGGCGTAAGTTCACGTTGATGGGATAGGTGGCGGCTCTGCCCTGATACCATTCGCTCAGCAAGTGACTGCGGTAGGTGAAATTGGAATCGATGAGTTCCAGGATCGGCCGGTTCTCCACGAAGACGGTCTCAAAGTTCAAGAGCGGTTCCAACATCATATGCATACCTCGCTTGTAGGAGATTTTGTCGTCGCCACCGAAGTAATACTCTCGGTGTCTCTTGAAATCAGGTGATGCGGAAACCAGGTTGTTAATCTTCAACCATTGAGGTGTAAAACTGTCGCAAAAATTTTTGACGCGACGATCATTCAGCATGCGATCGACCTGCGTTTTGAGAATCCGGTCATCTCGGAGTTTTCCGTCGCCGGCCAGCTTGAGCAGTTCAGGGTCAGGGATAGTGCTCCAAAGAAAAAAAGACAGGCGGGTTGCCAGGTTGTAGGAGTCCTGGTTGGACCGTCCCTGGTTAGCTTCATTGTGAACGAGAATAAATCGCGGTGACGCCAACGCTGCCGACACCACGGCTTTCATGCTTCGGGTGAAATCGCCGCTTTCACGGTAACGTTTGTCAAAATATTCCGTGTAGAGCCGGAGTGTGGTTTTGTCAGCCGGACTTCTGAACGCCCTGAGAAGAAATGCCTTGATCCGTTGATTCGCAATTTCTTGAATCGGTTGACTGAGCCGAGGTGTGAGATCACCAGCAGGTTTCCAGTTGCCAACTACCTGGTCTTGGGCGACTTTCAGATCGCCCCCGGTAATTCTCTTGATTTGAGCTGCGCTCAATCCAGATCCATAGAGACGGACGTCCTTAAGATCCCCGTAGAAAGGCTCGCGGTTTCCGTAGGAACCGATCTGCATCTCACGCCGGCTCTGAGTGTCGAGTTTTCCTTCAATGGACTTCGCCCCGACTTGTTTTCCATCCAGATAAAGGTTCATTCGTTTGCCGTCGAACGTGCCGGCGACGTGATGCCAGTTCCCGTCGCCAAACGCTTTCGGGCTAACCGGGGCGCCGAATTCTTCGTAGCGCCCGTTAATCCCTGCGCCCATCCATAGCCCCCAGGTATTACCGGTTCTCCCGATAGATAACAACTGACGCCGCCAAGAGTCCTCTCGACGAACAATCGTTTGCCATGAATCGGTAATTCGAGAGGGTCGGATCCAAGCGCTGATCGTTACGCCGCTGCTGTTTGCCAGGCCGGACGGGTTGGTGATGGCAACGACACGCGCCTTGGGTTGGGGGTTGGCTGGATCTTCAAAAAGAGTTTTCCAGTTGCGACAGTTCTTGTCAAAGTTTTCCGCGTTCACGACGGAACGACTTAACTCCATGAAGGATTGCATGAGAGTCGGGGTCAAGCTGAGATGGTCCGCCCGGTTGTTGAAGCCATTTTCTGCTGGCGGGTCTTTGGGAAATGCCATCACACCCAGGAGACGATTCTCGAGCAATTGCTGCAGCCCCATGATGCGATTGCCGACGACCACGACTTTGGGCATTTGGCCTGATTCCGGCCTGAAATAATTGTTGTGATCACGAATAATTCGATCGTTAATGGAATAAACCCACGATTCCAGATCGAACAAATCTCTGACCGCGTTGCCATATTCAAAACGATTCATGCGGCGTAGTTGAAATGGAATGACGGGCTGATTACGGGCACCAGCATTTTCAAATGCCAGGTTGAGTTCTGTTAAAAGAAATTGGCGTTGAGCGTCGGTTGGCTGTTTGTTTTCCGCGGGGGGCATCTCGTTCTTGCCCAATGCCTCGATCATTTTTTCGACGAGTTGCGGCTGGGTTTCCAAGTCGTTCCAAGACAGGACTCGGGCCAAGTTAATCTCACCCTCGGCCTGTTGTCGTCCATGACAGTCGTAGCAGAACGTTTTGAGTAGCGGTTGAAGGGTTTCAGTGAATTTGTCTTTTTGCCGCTGGATGCCGTCGGTGGCGAAGGACCTGTTCGCGATGAGGGAAACGGATACCAATACCCAAGACCAGAAGGTTATCGCTTGCCAGCAGCCGGGTCGGAGCGCGATCATGCAGTGGTTCCGCAGGAGTAAGAGTGCCCAGGTGAAAACGGGTAATGTTTCAAACTTAATCTTTCAAGCTTAATTTTTCAAATGCCTTGGAAGTCAATCGATCAATCCGGTCCAGTGCGGTTTCCGGGTCGAGAGTTGGCTGGAGGACTGAGTTGGCAAGTGCAAAACCGGAGTAACGCAAAAGGGTTGATTCGAACAAGGTGATTGAATTTGGGTAAGTTTTGCTGAGAACTCGCAAAGGAATCAGATTAATCGGCGTGTTGCTGGTCGGTTTTTTGGGGCGGGTGAACAAAGCTGGAGAAGACGAGGTAAAGGCTCCACGAGATGAGCAAGCTGACAATGGACGTTCCCAGTGCCAGGTGCCAATGCCTCCGGGAGTTGATGTAGTAGCTGAGTGGGTTGCTATAGCTGAATACGTCTGTGGTGGGCAGGAATAAACTAGCCCCAATGAAGACGGCAAGATTAAACACAATCAGGGCAAGGACGAACTTGGTTTTGTGCATGGGGTTTCTCCGCAAACGTGGGGTTGGAATCCGCCCGGTTTTCGCAGTAGCAATGGTTTATTGCGAGAAACCGGGGCGTCAGTTTTTTAGGTTAATTCACAAACTCATACCCTTTGTGCCTGGCAAGGGTTTATGCAATCTTTCGATGAGTCCAGGAAAGCCTTAGCCCTCCCATTGAATGAAAATTTCAACGTAGGGTGGCCAACTGATCATGATGGTTACTTTTTCTGAACGATCACCGTGATCGCTAGGCGGGAAAAAGTTTGCGAACCCGTATTCGGTTAACAGTTTCCGAGCTTCAGTGGATCTGGGGCTGCCTGTGTCCATTTTGCTTAGTCGAACTAAGCTTTTGTGGAACGCCACTGCTTTGTTTTGGGGAAGGTTTGCAAGGTGTCGAGCCCATCGCTCCAGCTGCTTTTTCTGTTGGCGGTTTACCTTGAACACCACGAAATCTCCACCAATACGTGTCTTGATGGATTGCAGTTGGGCCGGAACCAATGTGGAATTGGCTCGAAGTAAGTGGGGAAGATTTGAGGTTCGTTTCGCCAAGACTCGCGCTGTAGACCCTTGTCTTGCAGCACCTTCTTGAGCATTTAAAGTGGAAGCCAGAGTTGACGCCATTAAACCCAGTGCCCATAACGTTTTCATTTTCGGTCTCCTTGTAAACTGCTTGGTCTGTTAGGACGGACTTCCGCCTTTCACGGTTCTCATTGCGAACGAGAGAAAGATCCGGACAACAATTTCGAAACTATCGAGCGGACCAACTTTTAGATCGGTGCATCTGAGTTCTGTGAAACCGCAGGAGACGGCAAATCCCCTTCGAATCTTGGCATTGTTTTGAGCTTTCCCGTCCCCACCTCCAACATGAGGCTAACCAAACCGATTAAACTGGGCAAAACCTGAAACGAACTCAAGAAGCGACTAGGAAAAACATGATTTTACGATTGCCAAAGCTTTCCCTGGATTTTGCCTGCTGTCTTTTGCTTTTCTCGGTCGCTGCGGTGGCGGCAAGCGAACCGGTGGCTCGGGGAGCCAATCGCCCCAATATTGTGTTGATCATGGCCGATGATTTGGGCTATGAGGCCCTGGCAGTCAACGGCAGTGAATCTTGCAAAACTCCGAACTTGGACAGGTTGGCTGCCGAAGGTGTTCGTTTTACAAACTGTTTTGCCAATCCGTTGTGTACGCCGTCTCGAGCAAAACTAATGACGGGCCAATACAATGTTCGAAACTATGTCAAGTTTGGGATTCTGGATCGGGGGCAGACCACTTTTGCGCATCAACTGAAGGCTGCTGGCTATGCAACCTGCATCGCGGGTAAATGGCAACTGGGGAAGCAGGTTGACTCTCCACAACACTTCGGGTTCGAGCAATCCTGTCTCTGGTACCACACACGAGGTGGACGTTCGATGAAAAATGGTCAGAGGATTGATCGGCGATTTGTTAACCCCTTGTTGGAGTTTAACGGGCGAGAAACGGAATACGTCGATGGCGAATACGGACCGCAGGTTTGTACCGATTTTGTCTGTGAATTCATTGACAAGAACAAGAAGAAACCGTTTTTGGTGTATTATCCGATGATCCTCACCCACTGTCCTTTTGATCCGACTCCGGATTCCACCGATTGGGATCCAAAGCGGCTTGGTTCCACGACCTACAAAGGAGATTTCAACGATCCGCAACGGCATTTTCGGGATATGGTTAACTACGCGGACAAGCTCGTCGGGCAGGTGGTGACTCAATTGGAAAAATCTGGCGTTAGCGAAAATACGTTATTGATATTCACGGGGGATAACGGGACTGATAAGCCGATTGTGACCCCGTGGAAGGGAATGGAAGTCGCTGGTGGAAAAGGGACGATGACCGATCACGGGACTCGTGTCCCGTTGATTGCCCGTTGGCCTTCCGGGATTAAGGCAACTGGTCGGGTCGTCGATGACCTGGTTGAATTTTGTGACATGATGCCGACGCTTTGCGAAGTCACCGGTGCCCAGTTGCCCCCGAAATACCCGGGTGACGGTGTCAGTCTCGTGCCTGTGTTTCAGGACCAGGGTACGACCCGCAACAAAGATTGGATTTACATTTGGTATCGAGGGCAGGTCATGGTTCGCAACAAACGCTATTCACTCGTGGCCAAGGCTGACGGAAGCGATGCTTCGTTCACTCGTTACCAGGGGGCGTTTGACGGGAAAAAGATTTCGGGGGCGGGGCTCTCAGAACCGGAACGCAGTCTTCAACAAAAATTTGAGGCGATTTTAAAACGACTTGCCAAAACCCGTCTTTCCGGCGTCAGCAAACAGCAGAAAAAAAAGCTGCAACCTCCCAAAAAAAACGGGAAATAACGGAAGCAGGTTTGGAGGAATGCCCCTGTCCCTTTGTGACCTGCGGGTGTGGTTTTCTGGCCTGTCGGTGTTGTCGTCCCGGATTATTTCTCAGGTTTTGATTTCCGGGGAATGGCGGGTTGCGATTTTGACGCGATGGTGAGAACCATTGGCAATGGGCGAATTTTGACCCTGCCTAGGAAACGGTCGGACGGGCGGTTGAGGATTTTCATTCGACCGCTCTGATCCAGCAGCCCCAGAATACTACTGCCTCCGCCGTCCATGTTGGTTGCGGTCCAGCAGCCGATTCTTTTCATGAGTGTTGCCAGTTCATGAATATTCATGCCCTCGCTGTAACCCCGTTGGCGACCATCGACGACGACGATCCAGAGGATCTTACCCTCTGGGTCAGTTCCCAACGCGGTACGAGGATGACGAGCGCCTCCTTCGCCGGCAGTGACCTTACCGTCCGAAAGAATCTGTTGAAACCCGGTCGTGGCTTCTTGCGGTTGATCCTTGGATTGATGTCCAAAATGGACTCGTCCTTGGGCGTTAAACCAGACCGATGTGTTGCTGGGGGCGATCGTGCTGCGCATTTTTCCTTGGGTGCCTGCCAGTCCCTGGATGTCCACGGGTTGACCCGCGTACCAGTTCCGATTTTTTTTGCCCTGAGAATTCGGGAAACTGTCCCACGGATTGGTGTTTACAAAAGCCAGAACTGCTGGGTGGGAAGCGAGTTTTCTGGGATCCGTCAACGAGACTTCTGCCGGTCCCTCACCGTCAGGATCTGGCCCGAGGACGACAACCGGTTTGACTTTGTTAAGACCCAGGTCAACCCGTAGGATGTGGATTTGATTGAGAACCGGTTTTTTGGATTGTTGCTGCGTGTAAACGATGCCCTGTTCTTTGGCAAACTCGAACGGATCTTCTTTCTGAGAGTAAACCGAACCGGTTTCGAAAACCAATATCAGTAAGGCAGCTGGGATCAAAGATCTTTGACTCATCACAATATCCTGGGGTTCGATTTCGTTGGTTGAATGCTGGGGCTGATTGTAACGGATTGCCAATCGATCGGGTTTTCAGGAGACAAATTTTTGGTTTCCTGGGAGTATTGACATGGGGGTTGGCGTTTCGGTGGGAAAGCCACGGGAAGTGGTTGTCGCTAGATCTTCTTGCCAGCCTGCTGAACACTGGTTGCTGAACACTGGTTGCTGAACACTGGGGCAGGGATCTCTTTCAAAGAGATGGATCAGTTTATAGACTAAGAGGTGATCCCGAAAAATTGAGTTGGGGAATTGGCAAAATAGTTTGGGTAGACACTGGTCTTCGGGAAAATAGGAGACGCCGCGTGGATCACGCTAACGCAAAAAAGGATGGCTTCCAGGAGTTCATCCAGGGAAAAGAATCAGACGAGTTCTCTCAGGTCCGAATTTCAGAATTTGGAGAAAATTGTGCTGAGGCAGAGAGGATTCTCCTGGAAAAGACAATCGACAGCTCATCCAGAAACGATTGGACCCGGGAGGATTGGGAAAACAATCAACGGCAGGTTTTGGCAGTGTTCAATGAGATTGCAAAGGCTGAGCAAGCCGGCCATTCGGTGGATTCAGAAGTTGTTCAACAGTGGGTTCGAAAACACTATGAGCATTCAAAAGCGTTCTACACCATGTCGCCGCCGGTCTACACTGCGATGGCTGAACTTTTTCAGTATCATCCCGCTTTCCGCGGTCAACTCGAGCCTATTCATCCGACCTTGCCGGAATTCTTGGCCAAGGCGATGGCAGTGTTTGTGGCCAGGAGTTAAATGGTGACTTTCCAGAATGATTACCCGTGGGAGCAACTCTTCAACACTCCTTTGTCACTTGTTTATGCGAAAACCAATATGATTCGATTCTTAACTGTTCCGGTTATGTTCCTTTTGCTTGGGGTGAGTGGATCGCTGCAGGGAATGGAAAATCAAAAATACAACGTGTTATTCATTGCCGCCGACGACATGAATTGTGACTTAGAGGTTTACGGCAATGCGCTTGTGAAAACACCCCATCTCAACCGACTTGCGCGAATGGGAGTCCGGTTTGACAATGCCTATTGTCAACAGCCACTTTGCGGTCCCAGCCGGGCAAGCCTGATGACGGGATTGCGTCCAGATACTCTCGACATGCACACTTTGAAACATGAGTTACGACAAAAAAATCCAGACGTAGTCACCTTGGGGCAAATGTTCAGAAATAACGGCTATTTTTCTGCCCGGGCTGGGAAAATTTACCACTACGGGAATCCTAGCCAGATTGGAACGGATGCCAATGACGATCCCGAGACATGGGACCAGCGATTCAATCCAGCAGGGATCGACAGGTTGCAGGAAGACCAGATTACACGTTATGGCAGGCTCAAGGGTGGGCTGGGGATCTCAATGGCCTGGTGGGATCCTGTCAGCCAAGACGAGGAACATACGGACGGAATGGTGGCTTCCCGTGTAATCGAGTTGATCGAGAAAAATCGGGATCGTCCTTTTTTCTTGGCTGCTGGATTTTTTAATCCCCACTGCCCCTATGTCGCCCCGAAAAAATATTTCGATCGTTACCCTTTGAACCAGATAACCGTCCCGGACCTGGTAGAAGCCAAGAAAGACCTGGAGGATGTTCCGGCAATGGCGGTGCAAAGGGATACCCGGAATTGGCCGTATTACTTTCCGGGGGTTTCAGTCGAGCAAGCCAGGAAGTGTAAACAGGCCTATTATGCTTGCAATTCATTTGTGGATGCCCAGGTGGGGCGATTGATTGCGGCATTGGAGAAGAATGGATTGCTGGAGAAGACCATTATCGTATTCTGGTCGGACCATGGTTACTTTTTGGGTGAAAAGGGATTGTGGTACAAGCGAAAGGCGTTTGAGCGGTCAGCTCGCATGCCACTGATAATCTCAGCGCCGGGGCTGAGCCGACAAAAAAACTGTCAAAAACCGGTCGAACTGCTGGACCTTTACCCAACTCTTGCGGACTTGTGCGGACTGGAGGCTCCTCGGAACCTCGAAGGCGATTCACTGAAACCGTTGCTGAAAAATCCGAAGTCCAAGGATTGGAGTAAGCCGGCAGTGACCCAAATCTGGCATAACGCGAAGGCGTGGGGGTATTCAATCCGAACGGAGCGGTTTCGTTATACGGAATGGTTGGAGGGCCGGGCAGGGAAGGAGCTGTATGACCACTCAAACGATGCAAGAGAAGTTCACAACCTGGCAGCGGATCCAAAATTCAAGAAGGTGGTCACAGAACTCTCGAAGCAGCTTCAACCCTTTGTCCGGCTGAAATCTCACAAGCGGGTCGACAATCGGTAAAAGCACGAATCGGGTCGGCAAGGGAGGATTGCCGGGGAAATAGGGGGCATTTTCCGGAGAAATTCAAGAAGCGTGACGCGAGCTTAGGCAGCCGATAACTCAAAAAGATTCGCGGGTTCAAAATTGACGGCAGCGGTTGAATAAATTAGGGTTTGCAGGTTGTCTTTTCTTTTTGAATCGCTTGTCCAGTAAAAAACCATGGCGGAATCTTCCCCACGAACCACAAAAGAATGTCCTCAATGCAAGGCGCGGGTGGAGGCTGCAACGCGGATCTGCCAATGTGGGCATGTCTTTATGGACTCCAGTAGTCAAACGATTGATATTTCCAAGGAAGAGCTTCCGCATCTGGAAAAGTTAAAGGACGTCGCGGTCGTGCAAAAAATCTTGAAGATGGCGGCCGAACAACAGGTTAGCTGGCAAGAGCTGATTGACTCCCTGGACTTGACCTGGGAAAACCTCGGGCAGGTTAACAGCATGGAACAGCTGGAAAATCTGAAGGCCCGGGCGGAATTTCGGGGTTTTGTTGAAAAGCATGGTCTCGAGCCGGCCAAGTCCTTTATTGCCCAAGTTGAAAAAACGCTCGACGAAAAATAACGCGAAGTTCAGAGGCCGCTGCTGCGGTTTCAGTGAAAATCCGAGGCAATGAACCCCAGTTGCCAACAGATGAATTTCCAGCCGAGACTGTTCGTTCCCGGGGATCGTTGGTTACCGATTGCCAGTAGAGAGTTTAGAGGTCGCCGGCGTCGGGCTCATTGGTGTTGGTCCCATCGATTTCGTTTGAGACTTCTTCAAGTTCGTTTGAAACTTCTTCAAGGGCTTGCAAGGTTTCGCTGAAATCAGAATCGTTTTTCTGGTCGAGTTCTTGTTCAATCGCGTCCACTGTCTGTTCCCAGCCAGCTGCTAGTTCTTTAAGTTCTTAGATTTATTTATAAGGATGAGGTGCGGATTTG
>JAZABE010000842.1:0-1216 GCA_036137535.1 Planctomycetota bacterium
CTTGCAACCCCAGCCAAAACGACGTTACCCGATTTTTCGGCATGGGCGCTGGCATTGACCACAGTGTTAGCGACCTTGATGATCTTGGCCAATTCCCACGGATCGCTGGGTTTGAGGGCTTCAGAAAACGAATTCTCACGCAGAACAAAGGACCCACTGCGTATTCTTTTTTTCATGGTTGTGGTGGGAGGCTATGTGCTCGGGCTGCAGTTGGCGTTTCCGTTTTGGATTTTGACGCCCGCGGCGATTCTTTTCATGGGACTTGCGTTTTACCGGGGAAACCGGGATTGGAGTACGGTTTTATCCCGGGGAATGGATTTGCTTTCGCTGGGGATGATCGTCGGCCTCGTGGTGGAAGTTTTCTTTACGAGTTTGTTTACTGTGCCCTTGCCGTGAGTGGTCGGCGTCGTTAGATCGGTGCGCATTTTTTTATTGGGCATTTTTGATTTTGTTTTTTTCAGTACATTAAGAGCAACATGCAACCAAATATTATCTTCATCATTACCGATCAGCAGCGCTACGATACGATTGCGGAACTTGGCTTTGACTACATGGACACGCCAAACCTTGATCGCATGGTTCGAGAAGGTGTTACATTTGAGAATTGTTTCATCACCGCCGCGAGTTGTGCCCCGGCGCGGGCAAGTCTGTTTACCGGGCATTACCCCCACACCACGGGGATCCTTAAAAATTCTGATCGCTGGGAACGAGGTTGGACTTCCGATTTGCAACGGGCGGGTTACCATACGGTCAACATCGGGAAAATGCACACTTGGCCTCACCAAACGGAGATGGGTTTTGATCAACGTTACGTTGTGGAAAACAAAGATCGTTACCTGGAAGCCAGGTGGTTTTTCGACGAATGGGACAAGGCGCTGCGGGCGAGGGGGTTGGTCAAACAACAACGGGAGCTTTATCGAAAAAGAGAGGATTACAAAACGAGCCTGGGTGCGTTTGAGTGGTTGCTGGATGAAGACATGCACCCTGATTTTTTCGTAGGCGACTTGGCGACCTGGTGGTTAAGAAATTACCCGAAAACCGAACCTTTGTTCCTAGAAATTGGATTTCCAGGGCCTCATCCTCCTTATGACCCGATACCCCGTTACACTCATTCTTATCTGGCGAGTGAGGATTTGAATGTTTTACCGGTGACGCAACGAGAGTTGGAACATCAACCTCAACCACTCAAATCGATGCGAATTCACAACACTGAAGT
>JAZABE010000843.1:0-1990 GCA_036137535.1 Planctomycetota bacterium
GTCTTCCTGCAGATGTAGGCGAGCCAGTAATGCGACTTTCTGGAGCGTTTTTTTGTCCATGGCGATTTCGTTTCGGTCTTAATACAGGCTGTAAGCTCCACTAGTTTAACCCAAAACAGTGCCGAAGAAATCTATTCCCGGAGTGCAAGCTCCAGGCTTGGCAAGGTCAGTGGTGTCTGGGAAGCGGTCATTAAAAATGGCAAGCTGTGAAGCTTGCCAGTTCTGGGTTTGGGTCCCGGTTGGGAAAAAGCTTTGCCAATTCGGCTAACTGGGCAAAGCGAATGGTTTTTTCTTAACCGCTTTGCGGATGCGTCCGCTGCGGATGCATTGGACGCAAACCTTCATGCGTTTGGCGCCGCCATCGGGAAGTTCAACCTTGATTCGCTGAAGGTTCGGTCGAAATTGTCGCCGCGTAATTCCCGTAATCTTGGTACCGACACCGCCGAGGTATTTTGCCTTACCCCGGGTTTCTACCTTGTTGCCAACCTGTGCCGACTTTCCACAAACTTCACATATACGAGCCATAACTACCTCGAGAATTTCTCGACAAAAAACGTAATCCACCACTCTAGGTTGATTTCCATCAATCATCAACCGGAAATCAGGGCTCTTTCGCGGGAATTTTGGAGAATTCGGGATCTGGAACGCCAATTCGACCGGGGATTTGGAAACTTCCTTTTCGATCCGGGGGGGAACTGAAATTTGGGTTGGCTGCGTCGAGGCCAATGGAATCATCTGTCGGGGGCTGACGGTTGAGTTGAGGACGGCTTATCAGGTTCGGCAATTGAAGCTGTAAGTTCGGTGGAGTCGCCGGAAAAACATGTGTGGTGCGCCTCTCACCATCCGGGCGGTTGTTGCATTTTTTCGTTGATGGTTTGCCAGAGGATTCGTTCACGCAATCGAATTTTGTTTGATATTAAAACGGCTCTCAAGCGTTTTTTTCCCAACCGTTCGAGGTTGATTTTGACTAAATCCTTGTGAGTGCACAGGATCAGCTCAATGTCCGGATGTTGTTGACTCCATGCTTCCAGTGACGCAATGTCTTCCCGGGAAAATGAGTGATGATCAGGGAATTCCAGGAAATCAACCAAGTTGACATCCAGTCCAGCAAGTGTCGCACGAAACCCATCCGGGTTGCCGATGCCACAAAACGCCACCGCTTTCTGATTTTTGAGTGAATCCAACGGTTGCAGGTTACCCTGGTGATCGATCAGGTCGCTAGGTACAGTGTCTGCCTCGCAGATTTTGATCTTGGGTTGAACCTCTCGAATTATCATCTTGAGATCTGCGATTTGTTGTCTGGAAACGAGGTTGCACCGGTTGATGACAACCAGGTCAGCCCGTTTCAGATTGGCAACCGGTTCCCGTAACTGGCCGCGGGGAAGCAGGTAGCCGTAGCCAAAGGGCAGGGTGGCATCAATGACTAACAAGTCCAAATCCCGGTGAAGTTGACGATGCTGAAATCCGTCGTCGAGGATCAAGACTTCAGATTGCAATTCCACGCACGCAATGTCTGCAATTTTTTTGCGGTTGGGATCCTGAAGATGAGGGACGTCTGGCAAACGGAATTCGAGTTCGAGGGCTTCGTCATTGATTCCCCTTGAGTCAGCACGATAGCCCCGGCTGAGGAGTGCCACTCTTAAATCGAGTTCGCGCAGTTTCTTGGCCAGGTAACAAGCCAGGGGTGTTTTCCCGGTGCCGCCGGTGGTGAGATTTCCAATTGAAATCACAAAGCAATCGGCCCGCTGCACACCTTTTCCCAGGTCATAATTGCGGTTTCGCCACCAGATAATCCCCTGATACGCAAACGTTAGTCCCCAGAGAAACCCCCGAACCAAGAAACTGGTCAATCCTTTTTGACGTCCAGATACGATTGCTTTGTATGATTTTTCCAAGGACAATTTGAATCAAAACCAGTAGGTCAGCTTCAGTTGGGGTAACCATGGGAAAAGTCGAGGGGCCAGACTTGAGAACGAGAGTCCGGGCTTTC
>JAZABE010000844.1:0-6567 GCA_036137535.1 Planctomycetota bacterium
AAAAGCAGAGTAGTCAAAAAAAGAAAGGTTGCCGCGCGACAAAAACAGGCGGACACCGTCTTGGGTTCCCAGAACCAAATCAAGGTCTTTGTCGTGGTCGAGATCTGCCAAGGTCGCTGCAGTGACGTTCAGGGTGTCGTTGAATTCGGCGGAGCTCGCAGCAATAAGCTGCCGCCCACTATCAGGCACGAACCGATTTTCCAGGACCATTAACCCAGTGGACCCAAACAAAACGAAGTCGGGGTCGGCATAATTCCGACTGGACTCACTGGCGACACCCGACTGAGACGTGTTGTCGTAGTCAAGGTCGGCAACAACGAACCCATCAAACGAATCCTTGAGCTTGAAGCTGAGGATTTTTGCCCAGCCGCCAGTCTTCAAAAGGTCAAATATTTCCAGGCAGTCCGCGTAAAGGACGGCGACCTCCATTTGACCGTCGAGATCAAAATCCAGGGCACGAATAGCTTTGGCGGATCGATCAGAGGAGACCACCGTCGTCCCGGCAACAAAACTCACGGACGAAGGTGGCCGCGGATGGTGTGCCGCGGAACTTGCCTTGGCAACGATTTTGGGTCCCAGCGAGGGTCTCAGAAATTCGAGTTCATGGGGCTGGATTCGCGCCAAGTCGATTTTTTGCACTTCGCCCTTTTTGATTTTATTGGCGAGAAACCGGAGGTTAAGAAGCGTTTTTGGCCAATCTTGTTCTTGAACCCCCTCACCGACCAAGGACAAGTATCGCTGATGATCGTTGGAGAGGTCCTCCAAGTCGGCTCCGGCAACCACAGGACCCAGATCCTCTTGGAAAGCTTTCCAGGCCTTCGCAAAGGCACTGTCTTGGGTTTCAGCCAGTTGCTGTAAATAGGCAAGGGCCAGTTTCAGGTTGTCGGGCTGCAGGGAGTAAGCCTTGGCGAGGTGTTCGTGGCGACGATCTTCAATGTCCGGCACCAGCCTGCTATCAATGCCAATGGTCCGATCAAAAAATTCAAAATGGGGAACAGGGCTGCCGTTGGCGTGTCGGCAAGCTTCCTCCAAAAGCTGGACATCGGTTTCGTCAGGCTCGCCATACAAAGCGGTTCGCCAGCGGACGGCCAACAGGTAAGACTCAAAAGCCCCGGGGTCTTTTTGGATTAACGTTTGCACCCATTGTTCCGTTTCAGCTAAGAACTGGGCGTCTTCCCTGAGCTCATCGTTGGAAGTGAAATACAGAATTCGTAGAACGACGAGGTTTCGGTAGGCAAAAAGATCATCAGGCAGCGCAGCTTTCAATTTCAGGTAGCGACTTTCGGCCAAGCGAAAGCCCTCCCGAAAAACCTCGTTTTCTAGATAGGCATTCGCTTCCTCGGCCAGCTTGACCCACTGCACGGCCTGTGGAACGGAAATTTGGTCAACCGGGTCCAGGTTTCGGGTTTTAGACCAGTAAACGGCAAGACCGCCCAGGAGCAAAAGGGCCAAAGCCATCCAAATCAAAGGTTTTGAGAGACCTCGATTTTGGTGTTTCATTAAGAACCTTCCATGTCGAATAACACAAATAATTTTGGCAGCTGAAAACCGAATATAGTACGCAACCTGAATCAGGCAAGTTCAGAAAACAAGAACGATGAGTTCTTGGGATGAAAAAAGCCGGATTCAAGGATCGGCGATTAAGCTTTGCTGGCAACAAATGGGCTTCGTCGGCCAGGGTAAACCAATCGGCAAATTTCACAAACCGTGCCATCACAACCCCTGGCAGTGCAATGATCGCGACCGTAATAAATGATTTGCAGATGCAGTTCATTCCAATACTTTTTTGGGAAAAGTGATTTGAGGTCGGCTTCCGTCTGGGCCACGTTTTTGCCGCGGGTTAAACCCCATCTTTGAGCGAGACGATGGATGTGGGTGTCTACGGGAAATGCTGGCTCGCCAAACGCCTGGGCCATTACGACACTGGCAGTCTTGTGCCCGACGCCAGGTAGTGATTCAAGGCTCCTGAAATCGCAAGGAACTTGGCCCGAGAAATCGTTCACTAGCAGGTGGGACAGGCGGTGAATTGCTTTTGCTTTTTGGGGAGCAAGCCCACAGGACCGAATCAATTCCAAGATTTGCGACACCGAGAGCTTTGCCATTTTGCTTGGGGTCCTTGTCCTTCGAAAAAGGGCGGGGGTGACCAGATTGACTCGCTTGTCAGTGCACTGGGCGCTCAACAAGACAGCGATTAGCAGTGTAAAGGGTCCTGAGTGTTTGAGAGGAATTGGAGGATCAGGGTAAAGCTCGGAGAGTTTGCAGCGAATCAGGTCGGCCCGTTCTTGTTTTTTCATTTTGTCTCAGAGGGATTGTGCGGGTTGTCTTCGAATCCCAGAAAGCTATCGTCGGGAGACAAATTCATCCAAATTAAAAAGGGCGCGGGCGACCTGGGTCCAGGCGGCAAGGCTGGCGGTGTCCAAAGAGTCCTCCGGTTTCTTGAGCCCTACTTCTAAAAGGGCCTCAGCCAAGGACACGTCTTTTTGGTAAGTCTCTAGGTTTTGGCGGTAAAGCGAGACAAGGAGGTCGATTTCCACGGAATCAGGTTTGCGCAACAAGGCGAATTGAAAGGCCTGGGCTGCAGATTCGTTGATTGATAGCTTTTGTGCGAGGACCCGCTCGGCAAACACTCGTGCGCTCTCCACAAACGTCGGGTCGTTGAGAAGAGCCAACGCCGCATTGGGCGTGTTCGATTTAGCCCGCTCCGCGACGCACTCTTCACGACGAGGCGCGTCCAGTGCCTTCATCATGGGGTGCAAAAACTGCCTTTGCCAGTGAATGTAGACGCCTCGCTGGTATTGTCTCTGGTCAGTGTGATGGCTGTATTTGCGTTGAGGGAAATTGAGGTGTCGGTAATACCCGGCAGGTTGGTAGGGTTTCACGCTATCGCCGCCGATCTTTTTGACGAGCAAACCGCTCGTGGCTAACGCCTGATCCCGAATAAACTCAGCTGGCATTCGAAAGCGGGATTGCCGAGCAAACAAGTTGTTTTCCGGGTCACGGTCGAGTAACAGTTGATTGGGTTGTGAGTCGAGCCGGTAGGTGCGGGACAACACTATTTTCTCGATCAGTTTTTTGACGTCCCAACCACCCTCCACAAAAGAAATGGCAAGATTGTCAAGCAGCTCAGGGTGGAGCGGGGGACGCCCTTGTCCTCCAAAATCACTTAGGTCAGCCGCCAGCCCTTTTCCGAAAAACAAGTACCACATCCGGTTGACGAATACTCGGGCCGTCAACAGTCCAGATGGTTTTTTGGCGTCGGTAAGCCAGTTGGCTAAGTCCAAGCGGTTGAGGTGACGGTTCACCGCTCGAGGAGCTGCATCCTGCAGGAACCCAGGAACAGCGGGCGACACAATCGGGCCGCTTTCATCAAGGAAATCACCACGAGGGAGAACCCGGGTCACCCTTGGTTTCTTGAGGGAACGGCTCACCATGGTCAGGCGGGCAGATTTCTCGATGGCCGCAATTTTTTCGGTCAGGGCCTTCTGCTGTTCACCCAGCTCCTTGAGGGCGTTCGGGGTTGGCGCTCGTTTTTTTTGTTCGTCTAAGCTCGCCTTCAGGGCTTGAAGCTTGGAGAGGGTTTGTTGTTGGCTTGGAGAATAAACCTTAAGCTCAGGATTTCGGCGAGTTGGCAGGGAGTTCGTCCCGGTTTTAAAATGTTCTTCATCATCGAGGTCCGCAAAAAAAGCGGCCATCGAGTAAAAGTCGTTGGTGGTGTAAGGATCGTATTTGTGATCGTGACATTGCGCACAACCGAGCGTGCCGCCCATCCAGACTGCCGAGACATTTCTAACCCGGTCAGCAGCATACATGGCCCTGTATTCTTTGGGCTGCAATCCACCTTCATGCGTTGTTTGCAGCAGTCGGTTGTAACCACTGGCGATCAGGGGGCCGGGCCCGCTGGCAGGGACCAGGTCACCCGCCAGCTGTTCGCGGGTGAACTGATCAAACGGCATGTTCGAATTGAAAGCGCGGATGACCCAGTCCCGGTACGGGGAGATGTTTTGGTCTTGGTCGCCATGGTATCCGACCGTGTCAGCATACCGGACCAGGTCGAGCCAATAAACGGCCATTCGTTCGCCGAAATGTTCCGATGCAAGAAGCCGCTTGACGACTTTCTGGAAAGCCTGTTTGGAATTATCTTGCAAGAAAACGCGCACGTCCGCAAGCGATGGTGGTAAGCCTGTTATGTCGAGATAGATGCGACGAATCAGGGTAGCCTTGTCAGTGTCGGGCACAGGGCTCAAGCTGCTTTCATTAAGCTTGTGCTTGATGAAAGAATCTATCCAGTTGCTGGGCCAATTTGAGTCTAGTAGGGGGACAGGGTGTCGTCTCGGGGGCTGGTAGGCCCAGTGCGTTGACCACTGGGCACCGTCGCGGATCCATTGTGTTAAGATTTTTTTTTGGGCAGCCGACAATCGCTTTCCGAAATCGGCGGGCGGCATCTGTTCATCTGGATCATCAGAATAAACCCGATGGATCAATTCGCTTTTTTCGGGTTGTCGTGCCAGGACGACTCGGGTTCCATCTCGATCAGCTTTTAGGCTTTTCTCGTTATCCAATCGCAGGTCGGCCTGCCTTGTTTTTTCGTCGGGTCCGTGGCAAGCAAAGCAGTAGTTACTCAGGATTGGTCGAATGTCACGATTGAAATCGACGGGAGACTGGCTGTGTCCCGGCGAGGGACCGAATGCCAGCAAGAGCAATCCAAGTGAGTGTAAATGGAATCGTTGGTGCATAACGAAATCAGGGTCAGGGGAAATCCACCCCTAGTTTAACTCTGAAGATGGTCGGGTGAGGAGATAGTGTACCCGCAAGACCGGGTTTATCCTTGAAAAATCAACTGCACTGAGTGAAGCCGAGATGCCTCTGAACCCGGTTTTAATCGCTTGTCATCCGACTTTTCCGTTGATATTATGAAATTGTTGAGAGTCTCTGGTGCGGCAGCTTCCTTCCGTGTGCGATACAGCACTTCTCACCCACAGTGATCCGGGCGGTATTTACCGCAATCATCTTTGTCCAAAAGCGGTTTTGGATGGAAATATAAGATTTTTAGAAGAAACCGGACGTTATCCTTAAAAAGAAAAGGCCGGTGCCTCAGCGGGCAACGAGAGTCAAAATGGATCGACCAGACGAAAGCCTCTTCGAAGAGACCAAGATGTCTTTCGGTGACCACATCGAAGAACTGAGGTCGCGGCTTTTCAAGGCGGTAATCGGGGTGGTGCTTGGGTTTCTCTTGGGGCTTTATTTCGCTAATCATGTGGTAATCGCCCTGCAGCAACCGCTTCGGACGGCGATTAGTGAATTCAAGTCACGACAATCCAAAAGCCAAAGCCAAGATACGGATATCTACGCGGACGAAGAGCGAAACGACCGAAATCAACCGTTTGAGGCCAAGAAAGTACGACTTCGCCCAGTGGAATTGGCGGCCAACTCGATCGGCCACCTGTCGCAATCCAGTGAATACCCGTTCCGTTTTAACGCCAAAGCCATCGAGTCCAAAAACACGTTTCGTGAATTGTGCCAAGGTTTTGCAAATCCCCAAGGCGACCGGTTTAAGCAAGCGGTGTGGAATGCGTTGCCGAGCCAGGAGCAAAGCTTTATCCGGGACATCGGTAAGCAAACCGAGCACCGCCAAGAAGACTACCAGAAAATGGCGGATTTGCTGAATGGGATCATAGCAAACCAGAGGATATTTGAAGGGGGTGTCGCGGATGAACTGGAGAGTGCACTACCCGGCTACGCCAAGAAAGACACCTTTTCTGGGCTAGGGCGACGGCAACACCTTTTGGCTAGCGCCTATTCCCCATACCTAGCGGTGCCCGGGTCAGAAACCATTGAGTTGACGATGTTGATACCGGCAAGAAACGAGACGATTGCAACAGCGATCCAGGGACCATTCATGATTTGGCTAAAGACAGGATTTGTGGTTGGCCTGCTGATTTCAGCCCCTTGGGTTTTCTACCAAATCTGGGCCTTTATTGCTGCAGGACTGTATCCCCATGAAAAGCGATACGTCCATCTTTACTTGCCGATTAGCCTTTTTCTGTTTGTGTTTGGGGCTGCATTCGCTTTTTATGTTGTTTTTCAGTACGTTCTGGATTTCTTGTTCCAGTTCAATGCGTCTATGGGCGTGAGCCCGGACCCCCGGGTGAACGAGTACATCGGGTTTGTGATGATCTTGCCGTTGGGTTTTGGTGTCGCGTTCCAGCTACCCATCGTCATGGTGTTTCTCAACCATTTCGGGATTGTTTCGATTCAAACGTTTTTAAGCAAATGGCGTATCGCCATTTTAGTAATCGCGTTTGCCAGCATGATGCTCACACCGCAGGATCCAATCAGCATGGTGTTGATGGCAATTCCCTTGGCGATGCTTTATTTCATCGGAATCATGATGTGCAAATTTATGCCCAAAGGAAGAAACCGGTTTTCGGAAGCAGCGGGCTACGACCCTTCTTAAACAGGCGGGGACAAGGGTGGTTCGGGGGGATGGCCGCCGCTTAGCGGATTTCCAGGACCGGTTCACCCAAGACGTCAAACAAAGGGTCAATGCCCAGCCCTTCCCGGGTGGAG
>JAZABE010000845.1:0-1143 GCA_036137535.1 Planctomycetota bacterium
CAAGCAGGGTGCTAACAGAAAACAGGTGATAAGCATTCTGAAAACTACTAGAATGTGAATGTTATTTGCTACCAAAACAAGGAATCGTTTTATGAACGCGCCCCTGGATCAACTACTTGCTGAACATCGTCGACTGACACGTCGTTTCTTCCTCCGCTCTGGTTCAGCGGGGTTGATGGCCTTGGGTTCGCTTCCTCTATTTGGCGAAGAGTTTCAGCAAGCTCCGGAATTGCAGAAAGCGATCGCTGGCTTGGAAAGTTACTTGACCAGTTTGCCTGAGTTTAGAGATGTGTCACGCGGTAGCCCCAAGCCCCATTCTTTACCGTTGGCAAAGCGCAAGGAAGTGGGCCTGACACGCGACACTTGGAAACTGGAAGTGATTGGTGATTCCGAATCACCTCCTCGTTTGGGCAAAGAACTGACGGCTAAAGAGAACACGGCCTTTGGGTTCCAGGACTTGATGAAGCTTGCGGAAACACGTGCGGTTCGTTTTGCCAAGGTGATGACTTGCCTGAATATTGGTTGTCCACTGGGCATGGGCATTTGGGAAGGAGTTCCCTTGCGTGATGTGATCTGGTTGACTCAGCCTCGGTCAGATCTTCGTCGGGTATTTTATTACGGTTATCATAATGACGATCCTAAACAGCGTTTTCAAAGTTCACTGCCAGTTGGTCGAATCTTGGAAGATCCTTATGATCTGCCTCCGGTGATTTTGTGTTACAAGCTCAATGGGCAATGGCTGTCTCCCGAGCGTGGTGCACCGGTTCGAATTGTGATGCCAGAAGGTTATGGGTTTAAGTGCATCAAGTGGCTTAGTCACATGGTTCTGTCAAATCGTTTCAATGCGAATGATACTTACGGGACGCAGAACAACGATGTGGATAGTCCGCTTAAAACGTTTTGTGCTACTCTGTCAATTCCTCCAGTGGTCAAGCCGAACGAGCAGATTCCGGTGACTGGGTGGGGACAAGTAGGGATTTCCGGACTCAAAAAAGTCCAATTTTGGGTTCACAATAATGCTGATCCATTGCCTGAAGGCGATCGGTATTTCAGCAAGGCACCCTGGCGTGATGCGACGATCTTGCCACCCCCGAAGAACTGGGGCGGTGGCCTTCCGGACAACAAGATTCCTGCGTCAACCAT
>JAZABE010000846.1:0-3346 GCA_036137535.1 Planctomycetota bacterium
ATCATGATATTCGCGAATGCGACGTGGATCCGCAGCGCCTAAGAGACTGGTTTCTAAACAACCAGGGAATCACTTTTGGTACATTTCTTCGTGCGCGTCGACTCGGCAATGCACTGTCACGGATTTCACGAGGACACGATCTCGGCCAGATCGCGAAGGATGCTGGTTACGCATCAATCAACCAATTCCACGCCGCGTTTCAAAAATGGTATGGCTGCAATGTTGGTTCCAGCAACCCGGCCGAAGCAATCCTTGTCAACCGACTTCTGACGCCTCTAGGCCACATGATCATTGCCTGTGACGAGAAAAAACTGGTGTTACTTGAGTTCGCAGACCATCGAAACATGGAGAACCAATTTGGGCGTTTATCAGCAATTTTGAAAACCGAATTTCTTCCAGGAGAAAACAATTTAATGAACAAGGTCCAAGTTCAATTGGACGACTATTTCACAGGATCGCTTTGCAATTTTTCAATTCCACTTTTGATCAAGGGAACCTCATTTCAAGAATCGACCTGGAAACAAGTTCTCACGATCAATTACGGTAAAACAGCAGCCTACCAAGAAATCGGACGAAAAATGGGAAAGCCCAATGCCCAGCGAGCGGTCGGAAGAGCAAGCGGAGATAACCGAATTGTTATTCTCATTCCCTGCCATCGAGTCATTCGACAGACTCGAGATTTATCCGGTTATAGTGGTGGGATTCGCCGAAAAGAATGGATGCTCAAACACGAGCAAGCGGTTTCTCATTGTTAATCACCGATCACCGACAAGAGCGTTAGGGACAGCCTGATGCACCTTAACCAGAGCATCTTCAATGCAGCGATCGCTTGCACTGGGATTGGGCAAGTTCATTCGGTAAAACCAGACAAAGATTCCGATACCGATCGCGCTTAGCAAAAAGTAAGCAGAAAGCTGATAGGAAACTTGTCCAGCATCACCCGCCTGAAAGATCAGGCTTGTCCAACGGTAGCTCTGTAGTTCGGCCACTGAAGTTTGTGCCAAGCTGACGGTAATCGCGTTATGGGTAAAGTGGTAACACACGGCCGGCAAAATACTGCCGGCCTGAAAACTGACAAACCCAATAATCGACCCGGTAAAAAACGCAATAATCGATTGCTGCAAGATTCCGTGGGTAGCACCGAAAAAAAAACTCGCTATCAAAATAGCCGTCCAACGATCACCCACCTGTTTAAGCCCATTCATAATAAACCCGCGGAACGCTAGTTCCTCACTGATTGCAGGCAACAGCGCGAACAATAACAAGATTGCGATAAAATGAGGGGCTCCAGCAAAAACCTGTTCCATCATCTCTTGGGTCGCGCTGTAATCCGATTGCAACGGGTACACTCTCAATACAATTTCGCCAAATCCGGAGACAATCGGGTGAAGCCCGATCGCCATAAAAACGGCCAAGGGCAAGGCGCTCCACCGGGTTCGAGAAAGTCCTAGAGAACGCAGGGGACGTGTTGTCAAAACCATCGCCATCAGGATCACGGGAGCAACGATCATGCCAAGGTGAAGCACGAGTGTTTGCCGAGCAAAATGCTCGAAAGATGCGGGTGGCTGGGCAACCAAGGTTGTAAAAAAGCGGATCACCAGCAACAGGACACCACAAAAAATTGCTTCCAAAAATGTTGGCAACGGCCCCCGTTCGCGCAACAAGCTCCTACAAACCGCACCTATTCCCAATCGCTCACTTTCACGGAACAGCACTTTTTCATTGTTGAATTGACTGACAGCCCATTTAATGACCAGAAGACAACAAAACAATATGATGGCCAGTGCCGGTGCCACAAACTGCAGGGCTTCAGAAAATCGGTTTTCTATCAAGGCGCGAAGCACCAGCATGAGGCCGGAAACGGGAACCAGGCTTGTGCCCAAATCGAGTTCAGCGCCGGGCATCATTGGGAGCATCATCAATGGCAAGCAAATCAAGAGAATTGGCATAAGGTAATATTGGCCTTCTTTGGTGCTGCGGGCAAAGGACGCGATCGCCAGGGAAGTCGCTCCAAAAAAAGCTGAAAGTGGAATCAATGCAAGAACCAACCAACCAAATGCCATAAAGGGAGGAGGCCCGATTTCTAGTGTGCCTTCGCTCATGCGAGCCAGGGAATTGATTACAAACAACCCGGTAAAACTCAAGCTGAATAGGTTGAGGATTGAGGTTCCCATGCTAAAGGCAATCACCGTCAACAGTTTGCCCCAAACGATATCCGTGCGAGAGGCAGGACTGGACAGCAACGTTTCCAGAGTCCCCCGTTCCTTCTCACCCGCACAAAGGTCGATCGCTGGATAGAATGCACCCGTCAAAGCCCAGATGAAAACCACAAAGGACAACACCCTAGACCAGACGACAGCTCTCTTGGAAACATCGGATGACAGGTCTATTTTTGAGACGCGAAATGGCTGAATTTCAGCCGAAGTAACTGACCGCTTGCGAAGGTTGTTGGCGGCCATCCCGTCGCGGTATTTCCTCAAAACATTTTCGATCCTCGAGGCCGCCATCCGGCTTTTGTCATCTGAAGCTCTAGAGAAAATCTGTATTTCGGTTTGCTGTTTTCCTCGCATTTCTTGTGCAAAACCGGCTGGAATGACGACCAGACAATCGATCCCTTCTCGAACCAGCAGCGTCCGCATTGAGTAACCGGTGTCCGCCGTGTGGTTACCCTTCTCCTGGCTTTCTTCAGACGCGATTGCTTTTTGCCAAACGGAATCCCATTCCAAGTGTTCTAGATCTACCTGTTGAAGCTGTCTAGATTTGGCACGCGACTCATTGATTTTGAACCCTTCAACCAGCGGGTTCCCCTCGGGTAAATTCGACACCCCCAGTACCGCGACCTTGGACGGATGCTCCCTGCTGAAGTTGGCCATTTGCAAAAAAGCGGTCCCCAACAAGGGATATAACAATAGCGGCAGCACGGCAATCGTAAACAGCGTGCGGCGATCCCGGAGTTGATCACGCAGTTCCCGGTGGAAAATAAATTTGATGTTTTTCCAGTTCATTCGTTAGCTGCCCACGAGTTCGCGAGTTTGTCTTGTCTGCGTGGCCTCACCCTCTGATTCAATCAATCGAAAGAATAATTCTTCCAGTTCCTCTTCGGGGTGTTCTTCCATTAATTCAACTTTGGAACCTTCCGCCAATAAACGGCCTTGGTGGACCACTCCAATCCGATCACAGATTTTTTCTGCTTCACTCATGATGTGCGTTGAAAAAATAATACATTTCCCCTGATCGCGCAACTGGGCGATTGTCTTCAAAACTTCTCGTGCCACCAGCACATCCAACCCAGACGTTGCTTCATCAAAAATCAGGACCGGGGGATCGTGGATCATAGCTCTGGCTA
>JAZABE010000847.1:0-3390 GCA_036137535.1 Planctomycetota bacterium
AGGCGGTTTCAGCTGGATTCTGTCATGAAGTCGTTTCTCACGAAAACCTGCTGTGGGCTCGTGCCCAGGAAATGGCCGAGGAAATGGCCCAGAACAGTCCCCAAGCGATGTTGATGACCAAGTCGCTAATCAATGAAACCATCGGGGAAGAGCTATTTAGTCACTTAAATAACGGGACAGCGACTTCGGCAGCCGCTCGAACCACGGAATCGGCAAAGGAAGGTGTTCCGGCGTTTGCAGCCCAAAGGAAGCCGGATTGGAAGTAGGCTGAGTTTTGCCCAAATTCTCTTTAAACCATTTTCAATTGATATGTTCTGAAAAGTGAGGCCATGTAGAATAGGTTCCATTGAGCGGTTGGGGTAACCCGCTGAAATGAATGGGCGAATTCGGTATAGTTTTAATTTTGCAAAACGTGTTTGGGCGTTTTTGAGGTCTGCGTTATTGTTTAATATCCCTGTTCCTACTGTGCTTTACGTTTGAGATGTCGCGGATTTCGACTGAAACAATTAGAAATTTCAGCATCGTGGCACACATTGACCACGGCAAAAGTACACTCGCTGATCGATTGCTAGAATTCACGGGTACGGTTACCAAGCGCCAAATGCAGGACCAGCTGTTGGATGACATGGAATTGGAACGGGAACGGGGAATTACGATTAAAGCCCGCAGTGTTTCCATGAATTATGAGTTGGACGGGCAGCAATACCAATTGAATTTGATCGACACGCCCGGGCATGTTGATTTTCAATACGAGGTGTCCCGGGCACTGGCCTGTTGCGAAGGGGCACTGCTTTTGGTCGATGCATTCCAGGGTGTTGAGGCACAAACCGTGGCCAATGCGTATGCCGCGATGGAGCACAACCTCGAGGTGGTGCCTGTGATCAACAAGATTGATTTAACTCACCAAAGAGCTGACGAAGTTGCGGTTGAAATGCAGCAATCATTGGGGGTGGATTCGGAGGATGTGGTCCGCTGCAGTGCAAAAACCGGAGTTGGGATTGAAGAGCTGGTCAAAAAAATTATCCAGAGCGTACCCCCACCGGTGGGCGATCCTGACAAAACCTTGCAAGCCATGGTGTTCGATTCACATTATGATGAATTTCGAGGTGCGATTACCTATGTTCGGGTTATGAACGGAACGATAAAAAAGGGGCAGAAGATACGGTTTCTTCGACAAGAGTCGAATTACGATGTGCTTGAACTGGGGAGGTTCACTCCCGGCCAAACGCCGTGCGATCAACTTTCTGCTGGCCAAGTTGGTTATTTAATCTGCAATATCAAATCATTGGACGATGTTAATATTGGCGATACGGTCAGCATCCCGGGCCCTGAAGGTGCAGAACCCTTGCAGGGTTATCAAGAGCCGAAGCGAATGGTTTATTGTGGCCTTTACCCATCTGACGGGCAGGATTTTACCGAGTTGAGGGAAGCACTTGCCAAACTGGCCATTAACGATCCCAGTTTCGATTTTGAACCTGAGTCGAGTGATGCCCTGGGTTTCGGGTTTCGTTGCGGGTTTCTGGGTTTGCTGCATATGGAAATTGTTCAGCAGCGGTTGGAGCAGGAGTCCGATATTGATCTGGTGCAAACCGCGCCGAATGTGACCTACGAAATCACCACCAAGAACGGCCAAGAATTGGTGATCCGTCGTCCCCAAGAAGTTCCAGATGTTGGAGATATTGAAGAATTCCGACAACCGATTGTTCGAGTGAACCTGATTCACCCTGAGGAATTTGTCGGGCCGGTGATGAAACTTTGCAAAGAACGCCGGGGGATCCAGAAAAACACGGAATACCTTTCGGCTAAACGCGTCATGTTGACTTACGATTTGCCTTTGGCTGAAGTTATTTATGATCTCCATGATAAGATCAAATCGGTCACGCGTGGTTACGGGACGATGGATTACGAGTTGGTTGGTTATTTCCCGGCTGACCTGGCTCGCGTGGATATGCTGGTTAACGGGAAAAAAGTCGATGCACTTTCGATTATTTGTAATCGGGGTGATTGCGATCGAAGGGGGCGAGCCGTGGTCAAAAAACTGAAAGGCGAAATCGATCGACACATGTTTGAGATAGCCGTCCAAGCCGCCATTGGCACCCGTGTGATTGCACGTGAGACGGTGAAGGCCATGAGAAAAAACGTGACGGCTAAATGTTATGGTGGTGATATTTCACGCAAGAAAAAACTGTGGGCGAAACAGAAAGAGGGTAAAAAGCGGATGAAGTCTATCGGTTCGGTCGACATCCCTCAGAAGGCTTTTATGGCCATTTTGACAACCGGGGACGAAAGTTAAATCACTTTGAACAATTATGTTTTTTTCATTTGACGGGATCGACGGTTCTGGTAAATCGACTCAGATGGAGTTGTTTTGTGATTGGCTATCCGTTCAAAAAGGCCTGGAAGTTGTCCGCTGCCGGGAGCCTGGTGGCACACCCTTGGGAGAACGAGTTCGAGAGATCCTGCTCAATGAGAAGAACGTTCGGTTGGATTTGGAAGCCGAGATGTTTCTTTTTATGGCGAGTCGATCGCAGTTGGTGACCGAGGTGATTTCACCTGCCCTTGCGGCAAACAAAGTTGTGGTTTGTGATCGGTTTTTAATGGCGAGTGTGGTTTATCAGGGCCACGCCGGTGGAATCGATCCGGGGTTAGTTCGTTCGGTTGGTGATATTGCAGTGAACGGGACGTATCCGGATCTGACCTTTGTTTTTGGGTTGGACCCGGTAGTTGCAGCCAAGCGGGTTGGCCAGGACACGGATCGGTTTGAATCCCGGAGTCAAGATTTCCTTTCCAAGGTGAATGCCGGGTTTGTCAATGAGGCGGCACGGGATGGTGTTTGCGCCGAATTGGTAGATGCAGAACGTCCGATCGAAGTGATTCAAAAACAGATTCAACAGGCTGCAGAGCGTTTGCTGATTCGTGGCAACACGGATTGAGAATGCTTTCCAAAACGTAATGGCGGGGTAAGTTTTGGGAAGGTTAAAGGAGGTTTCCTTTGGAGTTGCGACGCCGGGCCTGCTCTGCCACGGATAGACAAAGGTGGGAGGCCAGCCGGCTGGCACCTGGCTTTAAAGTCGTCGCGATTTGCAAGGTGCCTAGAGTCCGGTGATTGGCTTGCTGGCATCGCCAAATCGAGCTTGCTTGGCCCCCCCGTTTTTTCCATCGTGGCAGGTAAAGTCGGCTTGCTAAAAGTCAAGGTGCAGGGGTGCATCGGTCGATGGGGTTTAATCGGAGGCAGCAATTTTCAGAACGCAATGGACTTGAGGAAACGATAAAAGCGAATCCAGTTAGTGGTTAATGGTCTTTTTGTAGCCGTTCCGTAAAATTTGAAAAGGAATTTTTTAATCAGGTGATTTGCCGTTTTCCAATTTCCCTTAAAATGAACCCAATGTC
>JAZABE010000848.1:0-2461 GCA_036137535.1 Planctomycetota bacterium
AGTTGCCCGCGCTGCCACTACTTCCAACGATGTTGATTCCGGCATCGGTTCGTGTTGCTCCACTCTGGAAAGTGAAAGTGACATCATCGAAATCGATTCCATGGACACTTCTCAACCGGATGTCACCGGCAAAGTCAATGGCGACATCGCCGGATCTGGTGCTGGAACCAATTTCGTTGGCTTCCGTTAGGTCAACAAAACCACTGCCAACCATTGACAGGTTTTGGGTTTCGATAATTCCATTGGTGGTTTGGCCGACGGATTGGCTGAGACCGGCGGTGGATTCCAATACAATATTGCTGGCAACTGTGGGTTGGTTGATCTGAATGCCAGGGGCATCGATACGCAGATTGTCAACTTGGCCAAATCCAGATTTGTCGACACCCGCAGCATTGTGAGTGTCACCGTTGAGGTCAGTGAAGGCGAGAGAAGTGATTTGAATGGTGTTAGAGTTAACCAGGTTGATGTCACCGTTAATGTCGGCAGCAAAGAAACCGGGGAAAACTTCTCCAATCTCATTCAACAATGAGAAATCAAAATAACCTTCGCCAAACAACATTAGGCTGGAGCTATCGATCACTCCGTTTTCCTGTAATACACCTTCCTGGGCGTCGAGGATAATGCTGTCTTCAGCAGTGAAATCTCCGGCAATGACGATCCGGTCAGTGTCCGAGGTTAAGAAGATGTCGTTGTCGGCAAATGCGTACTTGAGTCTCAGTTCATTGATATCATTCAGCTGAACCGTGTCCGCGTTGTCAATAATGACCTCGAAGAAGTCATTTTCGTTGATGCTTTCCAGGTCCGCTAGGGTATCTGAAAACGGTAGGTTGACCGTTCCGCTGCTCCCGACATCAAAGATGGTCAGGCCGGGGACGACCACGGGAGCATTGACATGCTGAGTGATGGCCGTGTTGTTGGTCTCTAAGACCAGTTGCCCAGTCGCAGGAGGCACGGAGGTGGTGTCATCCAGAATGATGCCCGCGAGGTCGAACGTCGATCCATCGACATTGGTGTAACTCAAGCTGCCAACGTTGAGTCCGAAATCGTTTTTAAGTTCGAGGGAACCATCAATTGCGGCGGCGATTTGCCCAGGTTCCAGGCTAGTCCCAAGGCTGTTGAGTTGATTGAGCACAAAATCACCGGTTCCGGTCACCAGAATCTCCGGGACATCGATCTTGGTTCCCAGGTTCTGAGCCATTCCGGCCGAGGCCACAAAAAGGACTTGGTTGGTGACCTGGAGATCACGGTCAATCGTAATCGAACCGTTCTCTGCTTCGAATCTTGCTCGATCCGAAACGAACGACTCGTCAATCAGAAAGCTGTTTGTGTCAACAAGATCAACCAGAGAGGCAGAGTTAATTTGAACAAAATTAAAGTCATTGTCATTGGAAGAGTCACCGTTTGCATCCCCGAACGCAAGGAGTAATCTTCCAGTGCCAATATCAAAAACCGAGGTGCCTCCAGAAATGAAGGGTGAGTCAGAAGCTTGATCAAAGTCTACGTTCGGCAACTCAATTTGAGCGTTTCCGGTGACTTCCAGGCCAGCGATTGCCACGGTTGAACCATTTTCCTTGTTGTAAGAAAGTGTTTCGACTCGAAGGTGATTTAAGTTTTCCAGTTCAAGATTGCCGTTGATGTCGGCCGCAACATGTCCAATGCCACTGAGGTGCTGTATGTTGTTTCCTCGGGCAAAAGCAAAGGTTCCTTCTCCAAGCAACATCAGATCATTGGTGGTGATCACGGAGCTGATTGATTGGTTGACCCCGCCCGCCGATTCGATAAACAACGTGTCGCCAGGATTGATGGTTCCGATTAGCGACATCAAACCTGCCGTCGCAAGATAAGACTGATTGTTGACCGTAATATCCTGAATCGTCATCCCGTCGACACCATCGACGATTTCAATTTCGTCAGCTTTGACGACCTCGACATCCGCAAAATCATTGAGTGTGCTGTCTAACCCGATGAACCCGACACCCACTTCCAGCAAGGTTAACCCCGAAACCAAAACTCCGGCCGTAGCGGTTTGGCGGATGTCATCATTACTGGTCGTGATGGTCAGGTTGCCACTGAATGCCCCGGTGTCAATTTGAATCCCGGAAACATCTGCGGAAGTTCCATCAGCAAAAGGGAAGGTCAGGTTGTCGACCAAGAGATCGAAATCATTCAGGAGCGTTAATGAACCGTCGATATCAGCGGCAATTTTACCGTCAATGAAAATCTCGCCGATGCGATTTCTTTCCGTCAGGTTGAATTCGCCTTGACCTTCGACAATGAGTTCAAGTGCTGAAACGTAGGTGGAAGGTAGTTGGTTGAGTCCGTCTCCCGCCTTGAAGTGAAGGTTGACCACTTCGATCGTGTTGTTCAGCTGGATGTCCGCTCCGGCAGTAACGCTCAAGGCGTTTGTGGCATCGGCTTGTTCAATGGTAATGTCATCGATATCTGCAATTTCGACATTGGT
>JAZABE010000849.1:0-1606 GCA_036137535.1 Planctomycetota bacterium
AGGAGTGAATCCCTATGGGCAGCCGGGGGTGGAGAAATACAAAGTCAAAATGAACCATCACTTGGGCAGGTCTTAAAAGGGCTTGAAACCCGTTGCGAGTTGATTTTGTCAGTTTTTGGAGGGTGGATGATACCCCTTGATCATTCATTTGCTCTTACCAGAGCCGAAGGGTTTTGTTCTATTTAATTTCAACGTAAATTGAAGAGTTGACGTTTAATGAGTCATAATGGCAATTTTGCGAGTGACTGGCGTTGTATCGACGTCTTAGCGATCGCAGCTCTGGAATGACAAGGTAACGATGAAATTAACTTGGTATGGCCATGGCACCTGGCTGATCGAAGTTTCTGGTAAAAAAGTGTTACTGGATCCTTTTTTTGACGAAAACCCATCGGCACCCATCAAGGCAGCGGAGGTGACGGCAGATGTGATCTTGGTATCACATGGCCATTTTGACCACGTTGCGGACGTTGCAGCGATTGCCAATCGCTGCCATTCTAAGGTGATCGCAATCTATGAGATCGCGACTTGGTTTGCCATTAACCATAAGGTTTCAGATACCCTGGGTATGAACATTGGGGGGACTGCCGACCTGGAATTTGCCAAGGTCAAAATGACACAGGCGTTTCATAGCTCACAGCTTCCCGACGGAAGTTATGGTGGTGTGCCGGCCGGTTTTTTGTTTGCTGCAGAGGGCAAGAATATTTATTTTGCCTGCGACACTGCTCTGTTTGGGGATATGGAAATTATCGGTGCCTCCGGTTTGGACTTAGCCGTTTTGCCAATTGGAGATTTGTTCACGATGGGAATTACCGATTCTATTGAAGCCACGAAAATTACTAATCCGAAGATTGTAGCACCCGCCCATTACAATACCTGGCCTCCGATTGAGCAAGATGCTGAAGCTTGGGGCGAAAAAATCAAATCCGAAACCAATTCGACACCAATGGTTATCAAGCCCGGTGAATCTTTTGAGCTGTAAATTAAAGAACTTAAAATGACACGATCCAGCCACATAATCATCTCGGGCTTGCTTTGGCTGCTTGCGGGGTTTATTGCTCCAAGGGGAATTGCGGAAGAAATCCGCTGGCAATTTCAACCGGGTGAGCAATACAAAGTTCGTGTCGCCCAAAAAACAATAATCAATTCAAAGGTTAACCGAACAAAAGTTGATGTTGGTTTAGACTTTGAAACTGACATGGATTGGCAAATCGCATCGGTCATGGGCAACGGGAATGCAATTATCCAACAGTCGTTTGTGCGGATGGCGGTCAAAGTCGAAAAAACAGCGAAGCCAACGATTGTTTACGACACTGCCACGAAGGTCTCACCGGAAAAAAATGCCCGCTATTTTGCAGAAGTTTATGACAAGTTGATTGGCATTCAATTCACCGTTGAGATGAGCGATCGCGGTGAGTTGGTCAAGGTGATGCTTGACCCTAAAGACAGGGAAGTCATCCGCACCATCCCGGAATCTATGGAAGCCCGTAAACTGTTTGAAAAACGAGGATTGATGGAAATCCTTAACAGTGGGGGATTTGTGCTTCCCGAAAAATCGATCGAAAAAGGGTTTCAATGGCCGGTGAAAAAGCAACAAAAAATGACATTT
>JAZABE010000850.1:0-1744 GCA_036137535.1 Planctomycetota bacterium
AAACCAATGACAGTCGATGACAAGGTGCACTTGGGTTCTTGCACCAAGGCAATGACCGCCACGTTAGTGGCTCAGCTGGTCAATGAAAATAAAATTTCCTGGAATACTAGGTTGATCGATGTTTTTCCCAACTTGGAAAAAAGCATTCATAAAGATTACCATGCGGTCACCATTGCCGATTTGCTGTCGCATCAATCTGCAGTTCCGAAGAACAATGTTGGCGGATGGCCTCGTGGAAAACCGGTTAGAACGCTTCGGTTTGAATTGATCAAAAAATCGCTGGCGACTCCCCCTATGCAGCCCGTTGGTGATTTTTTTTATTCCAACCTTGGATTCATTACGGCGGGGGCCATGCTAGAAAAAGTCACCAATAAAAAATGGGAAGATTTGATCTCGGAAAGGCTTTTTCAGAAACTCGGCATGGATTCGGCAGGATTTGGTCCGCCAGGTCTTAAACAATTCACGGTCGAGACAAAGAAAAAGATAGATTCAAAAAAGATAGATCAACCGTGGGGTCATATTCGAAATCTGCAAGGAAACTGGAAACCGATTCGATTAGACAATCCTCCCATTCTTGGGCCTGCGGGTACAGTACATTGTTCGATTAAAGATTGGGCGAAGTTTATATCTCTCCATGTTTCCTGGAAAAAACGCACCCCGGTTTTATTGGATGTTGCAACTTTGAAATACCTACAGACGCCCCGGTCTGAACAGGGCAATGCGTTGGGCTGGTTTTCCGTTGAGCGGAATTGGGCTCAGGAAAGAGCGATCAACCATGTTGGGAGCAATACCTTTTGGATGGCTAACGTGTGGGGCGATCCTGGTGCTGATTTTGCGGTTTTGACGGCAACGAACTGTTGTAGTGATCAAGTTCACCAATCGTTGGATGAAGTGGCTCTCGAAATGGTCCGCAGATTTGCTCGGTGAACTGCGTTTGGCTTGAAGGTGCAGGGCTTAAACTGTTTTCACGGTCTTCTTGAGAACCTGAGTTGTAATCAGCACCTTGGCAGTCTGTTCCTTCCAGCCATTGAGCGTTTAGGCAAAACGCTATCAGGAAACGGTTGCAAGGAATGATTCGCTGGTAAGGGGCGTGCTTGTAGGAACTTTGGCAGCGAGACCTGGGGGATTATCCTCTGGGTTGAGTTGGTGAACTGCAAAGCGGATCAGGGCAGGGATCCGACGCGAAGAGTTGGTGTTTTTGAAGCTTGTTGCCTGGAAGCTCGTCACAACAAACGAATGTTTGCGATTGAAAAACGCTGGGAAACTAACGAACCTTGCACTTGAAACGGATGACACCGCCTTGTCCCGGTTCCAGAGGATCAATGATCTCCCACCGCAAGACAAGAGAATCTTTTTCGTTGATTTGGGTGAGGAAGTCATGCTTGAGATCGCAATTCGACGAACCAGGCACGAGAGCGAGTCGTGTGGTTAGATTGTCAATGATGGTTACGTTTCCGACTTTTCGGGTCCCCACATTGTCGAATCGAATGGTGAATTCGACTTCATCGCCGGGCTTGGCCTCGCTTTTACTAGCCAATTTTACGATTTGGATTTTGGATGAACCGGTTTGGACTTTGTAGGTCCGCAATTCTTGAGCATTTTGAATTCTTCGGGAAACGTCGGTTTTCAAATTGTCGACAACAACTTGAACGCTTGCGTAATGATCCCATTCTTGAGCAGCCTGTAAGCCGATGTTCAAACGCAAGCTTTCGTTGTTCTTCATTCGCCCAAGTTTGACGATTTG
>JAZABE010000851.1:0-5845 GCA_036137535.1 Planctomycetota bacterium
AATTTCATCTACTTTTTGTTTTTGGTTGCTTCTTCGGCTTCTTGAACCAACGCCTCAATTTCTTTGTCTAGGATGGGTTCAAGTTTGGATTCTGGGCCCTTGTAGCGAATGACGCCTCGTGCATCGATTAGCATTGCGTAGCCAGCAGCATCCATCTCCAGGGCATCAATGATCGAAGGGAATCCATTGTCTTCACTGCTGGAAAAGGATCGCCATGTAATTTCAAATTTTTTTTCCTGACCGAGAACGTCACCGTCGGCTTCTCCGAAATTGATCCCAAGCATCACGAAAGGGCGACCGGCATATTTTTTGACGAGCGACCGCTCGTGGGGAATAGCTTCCACGCAAGTGCCTCACCAGGATGCCCAAGTGTCAAGCAAGATAACTTTGCCCTTGTAGTCGGATAATGCCATGTCACGACCGGTAGAGTCTTTTCCGGTTGCATTAATGATGATGCGCCCGGGGTTAATTCCTTTCTGGGCGGTGCTAAGATCAATCTCCCGATAGGGAAGTTGTGAAACGACTTTAGCAGCCGGTGTTCCTTGATTAATTTTTGTAGTTTTCGGTTTGGGAACGGTGGGTTTATCCGTTGTGGCGGCCGGATGGTTTTCGGGCTGACCGCTGCAGCCTCCGAGCAATAAGGAGATAGTGAGGGCAAGCGTAAACTTGTGTTTTCGAGTCGGGTGGTGTTTCATGAGCAGTCATTTGGGTAGTGCAAATTGGTTTTTGTTCCGGGAAAACCAGAGCCACGGACCTGCATTGGTGTTCCTGACGAGGGACCAAGCAAGCATCGTAGGAGATCTTAGAACAACATTGGCGTTGCCGTAAACGGATATCAGGGCCATCTTGATAGATTCAGCGACAAAAATCAATTTCCAGCTTCAACTTTTGTGTTAGCGAGTTGCAGAATTTTAGGTTTTTCCATTGAAATGGATTTTTCATGAAACAGCATGGACCTTGGCAAATCCGGAATACTCATCAGGTTTACACGGATCCCTATATCACGGTTACCAAAGACGACGTCATTCGCCCGGACGGCGAGGACGGGACTCATGTTAAAGTGTTTATGAAACCGGGGGTCTCGGTGTTACCGATTGACTCTGAAAATTGCGTTTATTTAACCCGGGAATTTCATTACGCGGTCGGAAGAGATTCCATCGAGGTGGTCAGTGGGGGAATTGAACCGGGTGAAACGGCGGTTTTCACGGCGCGACGTGAATTAAAAGAAGAGCTGGGGATCCTTGCCGATCAACTCCAGGATTTGGGTGTGGTTGATCCGTTTACAACGATTGTTGACTCCCCGACCAGGCTCTACGTGGCCACCGGTTTGACATTTGTTGAAACTCAGCTGGAAGGGACGGAGATCATCGATTGTGTTAAGCTCCCCTTTGAAAAGGCGGTTGCAATGGTAATGTCCGGCGAGATCTCACATGCTCCCAGTTGTGTTGCCATTCTGAAAAAAGCGTTTCATCAAAACCGGTGAAGCCAATGCTCCCGGCTGAAGCTGGTAACCCGGATAGCCTCGAATTTTCTGGGAGTCAGCAGGGCTCACAGATGGGGAGAGCCGGTTGAATGTTACGTTATCTCGTTTTTCTTTTAATTGGTTCAAAAATCCCCAGTGTTTCACAATCTCTCTGTCTAATCTCTCTGTCTAATAATCTGCCAAAAAGTTAGGGATTTTGTGAGTTTATACCGTTCCGTTCGGGAATTTCATCGTTTGCGGTGAAAAATGCCAAGATTTCAGGGAGGGTTGCGAATAGACTGCATCTAATCGTTTTCGAAAAGACCTTGGAGAATTGGGCGATATGGATTTTGTGTCTGAATGCTTTCAGCCTTACAACGGTTTGTTCACTGTGCTGGTGCTAACTTGCGGTTGTTATTGGATTTTGGTGGTCGCTGGATTTTTTGGAGTCGAGATTCTGGATTTTGGCGCTGAGGCAGAAGCCGAGCTTGACCTCGATGCCGGGGTGGATGCGGCGGATTTGGGAAGTGTTGGCTTGATCGGTGGCTTTATGCGTTTTATGCATTTTCACGAAGTCCCCTTCATGATGGTGATCACGGTCGCCTCGACGGTGCTCTGGTTGATGTTTGCATTGCTGAATTTTCATTGGAATACCCAGCACACTTGGGCGTTTGCTTTGACCTGGGTCATTCCCACCGTGGTTTCGTCATTTGCAGTTTCAAAAATCGTACTGCAGCCGCTGGTGTATTTGTTCCGCCAAGTCGACATCCCCGAAAAAAAATTGAGAGATTATGTCGGCGGTGAATGTGTCGTCATGACATCATTGGTAGATGAAAAATTTGGGACTGCTGAAATTGAGACGCAGGAGTCACCGATTGTGGTCCAGGTCAGAAACCGATCCTCATTCAAATTTTCCAAGGGTGACCGGGCCGTCCTGGAAAAGTACAGTTCGGCTGGAAGGTACTTTGAAATTGGGCCTCAGAAAAATTCGATTACTTAGAGTCGGCGGCAGAGCCACTTGACCGGACGCATAATTTGACGATCGGGTAAGTTTTAAGGGTTAGTCCTAATAGAGAAAGCAAACTTTATCAAAATTATTAGATAAGGTTTGGTGCAAGTTGTTTTAAGGGCATATTTTCACATCATTTCGAGATTGAGGAGTCAAAAATGGAGACGATGGGCTGGATTGTCGGGGGAGTTGTTTTCCTGTTGTTTTGCGTGTTTGGCATCGGCATTGTCTTTGCCCAGTTTTTTAAGAAGGTCGAACAGGGAACGGCCATTATCAAAACTGGGTTGGGGACCACACGTGTTTCCTTTACTGGCTTGATGGTGTACCCGATCATTCACCGCTGGGAAGTGATGGATATTTCGGTAAAACGGATCGAAATTGTACGAACCAAGGAAGACGGCCTGATTTGCCAAGATAATATCCGTGCTGATATTAAGGTGGCGTTTTTTGTGCGGGTCAATAAGACCGAAGAAATGGTGTTGCATGTTGCACAAACGCTTGGTTGTCAGCGGGCATCGGATGACATGGCGCTTCGGGAATTGTTTGAGCCAAAATTCTCAGAAGCTCTCAAAACTGTGGGGAAACAGTTTGATTTTGTTGAGCTCTATAATTCGCGTGAAGAATTTCGCGAACAAATCATCAACGTGATCGGGAATGATTTGAATGGTTATACCTTGGATGATTGTTCAATTGACTACCTGGAACAAACCCAGTTGGAACTGCTTGATCCTCAAAATGTTCTCGATGCTGAGGGAATCAAGAAGATTACTGACTTAACGTCCCAGGAACAGATTCGGGCCAACTATATTCGGCGTGAAAAAGAAAAGACGATTACCCAACAAGACGTTGAAGCGCGGGAAGCGATCCTGGAACTGGAAAAACAGCAAAAGGAAGCAGAAGAAAAGCAGCAGCGTGAAATCAGTGAAATCAAGTCTCGTCAAAGAGCGGAGGCGGAAATTGTGGCGCAGCAGGAGCTTCGCAGGAGCGAGACTGCCCGGATTGGTGCTGAAGAAGAAGTTCAGGTGGCGGAAGAGAATAAGCAACGGTCGGTCATTGTTGCAGAGAAAAGTAAGCAACGGACCGACAAGGTCGAAACGGAACGAGTGGAAAAAGATCGGTTGCTTGAAGTCACTGAACGGGAACGGGTCGTTTCTCTGGCGGATATTGACAAAGACAAGGCAATCGAAGTTGAAAAGAAGCATATCCAGGATGTGATCCGTGAACGGGTCATGGTCGAACGGGCCGTGGTGGAAGAAGAGGAGAAGATCAAGGACACCAAAGAATTTGCAGGTGCAGATCGATCAAAGCAGGTTGCAGTTACGAAAGCCAAGGAAGAGGCAGAGCAGGCCTTGGTCAAGGAAGTTCAGGCGGCGGAGGCCGAAAAGCAGTCAGCGACCCGGCAGGCGGAAACGGTGGTCATCAAGGCCGAAGCTGAGCGGTCGGCATCTGAAAAAGACGCAGATGCAAAGAAAATGTTGGCGGACGCCAATCGGGTCGAAACGGCGTCGACGGGACTCGGTGAGGCCGAGGTCCTGCAGCGTAAAGCTGAGGCTGAAGCCAAAGGGCAGGAAGCATTGGCGGTCGCGACTGAAAAAACTGGTACTGCGGAAGCAACGGTTATGGAGCTGAAATTCAGTGCCGATGCCAAAGGAATCACCCAAAAAGCAGAAGCAATGAAGCTGTTTGATGGTGTTGGTCGTGAACACGAAGAATTCAAAATTCAGCTCAACAAAGAAAAAGATGTCGAGTTGGCGGCGATTGATGTGCAGCGTGAAATCGCGGAAGCTCAGGCTAAGTTGGTCGGCGAAGGTCTCAAAACCGCAACCATTGATATCGTGGGTGGCGATAACAAGTTCTTTGACAGCCTGGTCGGATCCATTACCGCTGGTAAACAGGTTGACCGGCTTGTCGGCAATAGTGACGTATTGGGAACCGTTAAGGAAACGTTTTTCACCGGGGACCCTGAATACTTCAAATCTCAACTGGGTGATTTTGTCGACATGTTCGGAGTCGGTACCGATGACATCAAGAACCTGACGATTGCGGGTTTGATTGGAACGATGATGAGCCAATCAGAAGATGAAGGTGTAATTGGACAATTGCAAAAACTTTTGAGCAATGCGACTCAACTCGGAATCGCAGGGCAAAAAGGAAGTACGCTAAATCTTGGGAATAAGAAGTAAACGGTAAATGATGCACCGTCCCCTGAGGGACGGTTTGGTTGTCGCTCTCCACTACGATCCCTGGCTTCTTTGCGGTCTATACCTGATGGCTGAAAGTTTAGAACAAACTGCTAAAGAGGCAGAGCCTCAACTGGAACGATCGACTTATGAGATCATTCGCAACCGGTTGCAGGGTCATGCCGATGAACTCAGGTCACGCATGGCCCGGTTGAACGATGTTCGCCGCGAGGTTTTCGGGTCTATTGAAACCAAGTTGATTGAAACGGCTCGCATCACCACGGAGCACAATTGCGTTCCAAGAGACATGGTACCCGTCGGTGAACGATTCGTTTTCGGTTACAACGTTCAAATGGGGCTGAAGTCCCAAACGAAGCCAGAGGACGTTTTTTCGGTTCAAAAACTGGCCGATCTTGTTTTTCATCCCGAAGCTCTAGGGTTGTTGGAACAGGACAATTTTGAGCATGATTTTGCTCAGCTCTACAAATACTACAAAACGACAGAATTCGTAAAATTCCAGATCGTAGGTCCACACGTTTACGTGGTTTTTAAGGTTGGGAAATCCATTGGTGACATCAAGGCGTTTAAATTCCTTCTTGATGGTGAAAAGCTGACTTACCTGGACAACCGAAGCGACCACGAGGTCATCTACCCACCCCAGCATGAATTTGCGTGGACCCGGACCCATCGCGACTTGCAACGCAGTGGTGAACATCCCCATATTTCGATTGAAGACCGGGTGTTTGTGGAGACGATTGGCGGCGATTTGACCATCAAAATCGAGGACAATACGGCTACCGGTAGCGGGATTTATTCAGAACCGGTGGAGGATGAAGATCAAACGCTCGATGATGCGGAAATTTTTTATGCGGCTGTGGGCAATATTGTTCTTTTGAAGATTCGTCCCTTCAAGGAAGATGGATTTCGTTACCTGGTTTTCAGTGAAAAATCGCAGACGGTTACACGGTTGGACACTGTTGCAGATGCCTGCGTATTGCTACCGGAAGACCACGGACTGATTTTTTCCAACGGTTATTACTTGCAGACCGGCGAATGGAAGATTTTTGATAACGAGATTCGGGAACTCGTGTTTGAAAAACGGATCTCTTCTCCAAACGGCGAGGATTATCTTTACATTTTTTACAACCGGGAATCGGGCGATTACGTCATGTTGCCCTACAACATGATCGAGCA
>JAZABE010000852.1:0-8039 GCA_036137535.1 Planctomycetota bacterium
CCCTGACGAGGAGGAACAATATGAAAATTATCGAAAAGTGATAGAGGCCGCTCCCAATCATTCGGTGACCATCAGAACACTGGATATTGGTGGCGATAAAACCGTTCCCTATCTGGGGCACAACCACCAGGAATCCAACCCGTTTATGGGATGGCGAAGTATTCGCTTATCGTTTGAACACCCGGAATTGTTCAGTTCACAGATCCGCGCAATATTGCGAGCGGCAGCAGGATTCGAAGAGGGAAAAGTTCGCATGTTGTTTCCGATGGTCACGACGGTGGACGAAATGCGGCGCGTTCGATCCATGGTCCGTCGAGCCATGAAGCAGCTTGTTGAACAGGGGAAGCCTTTTGCCAATGTTCCCATTGGCATGATGCTTGAAGTTCCGGCAGCAGCGATCATGATGGATACCTTATTGGAGGGTTGTGATTTTGTTTCGATTGGTTCCAACGATCTGGTGCAATATCTGATGGCTGCCGATCGCGACAATTCCAAGGTCAGCCATCTTTGCCAGCCGCTTTCGCCACCGGTTCTCCGCGTTCTCAAAAACGTGATTCGCATCTGCAATCAGAACAAAACGCCAGTTACGGTGTGTGGTGAAATGGCAGGCCAACCACGGGCTTTTGTCTTGCTTCTTGGGATGGGGCTCACCAGTTTCAGTATGAGCCCGGCATTCATCCCAACCATTAAAGAATTGGCCAAGCTGGTTTCTAGAGCAGAGGCTGTGCAGATTTTGCAGAACGCCCTTAAGTTGAAAACAACCTCCCAAGTTCTTCGGTATATGTCAGGGCAGCTTCAGCGATTGGCACCACAGTTTGCCATCCTGGATACCGCCTGAGTGATTGCGGCTACTGCCAAATCCAAGCTTTGGGAATGGCTTGTTGCAGCTCGAAAACGGCATCGGGCGTCACGTTGGTGTTGCGGATAATCAGGAACTGTATCCCTTGCATCTCATACAAGAAGACTAGGCCTTCGTTGGAAATCGCAGTGCCTTCGAGGTCCAAAACCTTGTACTGTTTAAGTGGTTCCAACTTGGCCAAGTCGGCATCGCCAAAATCAGGGTTGCCGGACTTGTTCAGAATCAATTCTTCGCGAGATTGGTTGAACTTGAACTGGCGACACAAGAGAAGCAGAACCAGCCACGACATTTTGCCTAGAAACGGGGTTGGTGTTCTTGGGTCTTTTCGTTTTTTGCCCCAGTACTGCAAACCGGTAAAAAAGCAGAACCCGGAGAAGCCCACTATGAGCCCAAGTAATTTTCCAACGGGTCCTGCCAACACGAGGAAAAACAATCCCCATCCCATCAGCAAGAACGCCGCAGCATAGGCAATGATTGCAAAAAAATCGAAATCAGAACTGTTCTTTTTTCCGGTAGTGAGACTATCGAGCCAAAGCTGAAAGCCAAACGGGCCCTTGGAAGTGGGGCGTTTGCGGGCCGGTTTCGAGATGAATGCAGCGGGCCGGGGTGCTTTGCAGGTATGACAGATCGTTTGCTCGACTCCCAAGTGAGCTCCACATTTTTGGCAAGTCTGGGAACGGTTGAAGTGAGAAGGTGCCATTGGTTGGGCGTGGGTCTGGTCGATCATCTCCCTGTTGAGATCCGCGTTGGCTGAGATGTTTTGGGTTTCAGGTTGGTCTAAAGGTTTGAGCCCGAACTCAGTGTCCTCGGGGGCAGCAACAGACGCCGTTTCATCCTCCAGCCACGGGTCGGAAACAGACTGCATCATGTTGGGATTGTGGATTTCAACGTCATGACCACAGTGGGGACACTGAATTAAGGTTCCCGTCTGGGAAGAATCCACTTCAATGCGATGGTTGCATTTTAGATACGTTCCTGTTTTGGGATCGTATTCTTTGATGGATTGACAGTCGACGGTGAATTTCATGCGATCAAACCCAACGGTGAGTTTAGGACAGGATGTTGGCTCGGCCTCGGAATCCAGATGAGCTACATCGAGGAATGGACGCCAAGCCCAAAAAAGTCGTTTTCATAGTTTGTCGACCCAACCTGAATCCCTGGTGTTGTTCCCCTCGATTTTCAGGTGCTGATCCCCTAATTCCTTGCGGATGCCATTGGCATAGTTCTGTAACCGGGCAACAATCTTTGGGTGTTGGTCCGCGATATTCAAGCTTTCCCCGATATCGTTTTCCAGATTGTACAATTCCAAACCACACTTCAATTGTTTGTACTTTGAAGGTAATCCATTTTGTCCGGGCGTCCCGGCGAGGCTGCGGTAACTGTGAGGAAAGACGAGCTTCCAGGGACCGCTTCTGACTGCTTTTAACCCCTTTCCATAATAGTAAAAATAGGCTTCGTGCGGTGATTTTGCATTTGGATCGCCGCGGAGTAGGGGCAAAATGCTTTTGCCATCAATCTTGTGTGAAGGTAATTTGCCGTCAATGATTTCTGCGATGGTTGGAACGACATCGATTGTTGCTGCCAGCTGGTTACAGACGGTTCCCGCCGGGATCACCTCGGGCCAACGCATGATGCAGGGTTCGCGAACACCGCCTTCCCAAGCAGTTCCTTTACCTTCACGAAGAGGGCCAGCGTTTCCGGCGTGGTTGCCGTAGGAAAGCCAAGGCCCGTTATCTGATGTGAAGATGACAAATGTGTTTTTATCGATGTGATTACGGTTCAGGGCTTTTACGATTTGCCCAACACTCCAATCAATTTCTTGAATGATGTCACCATACCTTCCCTGTTTTGATGAATTCATAAACCGTTCATCGCCGAAAAGTGGAACATGGGGCATGGAGTGGGCCACGTAAAGCAGAAATCGATTGTCCTTGTTTTGCTCGATGAAGTCGACCGCTTTTTCCGTGTACGCTTTGGTCAGTTGAGTTTGATCACTGGGTGTGACTTTCGGATTGATGACTTTGTTTTTGGCAATTAATGGTAAATCCGGAAATGCTTTGGACGTTGGGTGGTAAGGCCACATATCATTGGAATAGGGCAAACCATAATAGTCATCAAAACCATGTTGCATCGGGAGGAATTTTTTCTGATAACCCAAGTGCCATTTGCCATACATGGCGGTTTTATAGTTTTTTTGTTTTGCGAGTTCGGCAAATGTCATTTCGTTCTGGTGAATGCCATATTTGGTTGCGTGACTAGGAGCTCCAAAAATTCCGATCCGGTTTGGGTAGCAACCGGTCAACAATGCTGCCCGGGAAGCCCCGCAAACGGCCTGGGCTACGTAAAAGTTTGTGAATTTTATCCCGTCTCGGGCGAGTTGATCCAAGTGAGGTGTTTTGAACCCCTGAGCGCCGAAACATCCGACATCCCCATAGCCCTGATCGTCGGTAAAGATAATGACAAAATTGGGCAACTCGGTCTTTGTTAGGTCTGCCGCGAACACGTTGGACCCCAGGGTGAGCAACCAAGCAGTCCAGAGACCGATCGGTCGTGCGGTCAACCGTGAAATTGCGGGGTGGAAAATTGTTGAATTTTGCATGGTTGTCGTGTGGGATGGGTGTCTGGATAACTTGAAGCGGGTGTGACCAAGGGCCGGGTCATTGAAAGTCCAACCGAGTTCGCATGCGTTCTATCATTACCAACGGAATTTATGAAATCAACCAATTGCTGCCAGCAACACGGGATTCACTATTGGTTTTTTATGTTTTTGATTTTGGCAAACTGCAGCGGTTTGGTTTGCTCTGTTGTGACCGTTTTCGCAATCGTTGACTTTGACGTTCTGATGGAAAAAGTCAATAATCGAAACCCTGGGTGTTTTTCCGAGTGAGCGATCCGTTGTTGCAAGAAATTAGCCTCGAAAATGAATTTGTGCGTCTCGAGCCGCTGCGGCTGGACCATCTGGATGGTCTGTGGGAAGCAAGCACCGAAGAGATTTGGGATTACATGCCGCTTCGTGTTGCGCATCGCAGCGAGATGAAACAGTACATACAGGAGGCAAATGAGACTTTTGCCTGTGGGCAGGGTCTTGGATTTGCTGTCCGGGATCCGCTGACTGAGGAAGTGGTTGGCTCAACCGGGTTCTGGAACTTTGTACCCAAAAACAAACGAATTGAAATCGGGTTTACCTGGTATGCACCCGATCGTCAAAGAACTGCTGTGAACACATCGTGCAAACTTCTGCTGCTGACACACGCTTTTGATACGCTGAACCTCAACCGGGTAGAGTTTAAGACTGATTCATTGAATCATCGGAGTCGTGCAGCGATTGCCCGAATTGGCGGAACGGAAGAAGGGACCTTGCGTGCCCATAGCATTCAACCGGACGGTCGGCTTCGGGACAGTGTTTATTTCAGTATCTTAAAATCTGAATGGCCTGGTGTCCGTAATCGTTTAGTGAGCCGGCTCGCGAAGGCGTAAGAGCTTCAATCCGGCCTCGGGAAACTCCGCAAGATCCGCCTGTTTCAGTGCGACCCGATCGTAGATTTTTCCCCAGACCGTAAAACCGTCCCGGTCCATCGGGATCCACTGCTCAGCGTTATAGCCGGTAAAGTTGAACTAACCCGTGGTTTTGAAGTGATGGGGCCAATTTATCTACAACAAATGTTAGGTCACCGGGCAGGAAAACGTCTTAGATCTTGGGTAAATAAGGTGAACAGGACGTATCTACAACGTATATTGGAGGAGCCTAGTGACCGTTTCCGGGAATTTCCTGGATCGATAAACCTCAGATGTGGAAAAAAGACAATGAACGTTGCCATTCTTGGAGCCAGCAGGAACCTTGAACGTTACTCGAACAAGGCACAACTTCGTTTAATGGAAGAAGGCCATACGGTTTTCCCTGTCAGTAAAAAAGACGAATTGATCGCGGGGGTTAAGGCTTATCCAAACCTGGCGGCCATCTTTGAAAAGATTGATACGTTGACGATTTATGTGCGTCCAGCCATTTTAGAAGACATGATCGAGGAAGTGATTGATCTCAGTCCCCGCCGGGTGATCTTCAATCCGGGAACGGAGGATGTTGATGTCCAGAAGGCAGTTGCTAAGGCGGGAATTGAAGTTCAGGTTTCCTGCACCTTGGTGCTCCTAAATACGAAACAATTTGAAGACAAAAAAGAAAGCGTCTAAAGCAATTCTGCTTCTCCCTCATTGTTTGCCCGAGATCTGTCTTTGTTTGGGAGAGACCTGTCCGAAGGAGATCGCACCGAAGATCCCCTTGGAAAGGGAACGTTTGTTTTGGATCTTCCGGATCCTGTTGGGGTGAAGCGATGGTCTGTCTTTGACATTTTTCACTTTGCGTTTTCGACACGGGTAGTGTAGAACCGAGGCAAACAGCGTTACAGAGAATTCGAATCCTGAGATTATTGTCCATGGACACACGGCAGTTCCTCTTTCCAAGAACAACCAGTGTTTGCAAAAGGCAAGGGTTCACCCGGTGGCCAATGTTGCCTTTTGAGAAGTCTCTGGTTTTGGCCTTGTGCTGTACTGGGGTTTTTTCAACCGGGATTTTCTCAGACCAAGTGGGAGCCTGGCAATCGAGATCACCCGTGATCTCAAAGGCGGAATCAAAAATCCTGTTGGTGCATTATATGCCCTGGTTTGCTTCCCGGTCCGTTAGTGGTCACTGGGGTTGGCATTGGACCATGGACCGTTATGACCCGGACAAAACCGAAAAGGGGAAACCTCAGATTGCTTCCCACTTTCATCCCCTAATGGGAGCTTACGATTCCCAGGATCGTCATACCCTAGAATGCCATGTGCAGTTGATGAAGTTAGCTGGGATCGATGGAGTCATTATCGATTGGTATGGGGTTTCGAGTTTCCGTGATTATGGGGAAATTCATCGCAATACAAAATTGTTGGTCGACGTCATTCAAAAAGCCAAAATGAAGTTTGCCATCTGTTACGAAGACCAGACGCTCAAACATCGAGTTGCGGCTAAGCAGATTGCCCAGAACGATTTGTTCTCGGAATCGAAAAAGGACCTGGATTGGTTGGAAAACAACTGGTTTAAAAGTCCTGCGTACGTGAAAAACCAGGGGAAACCCGTGCTTTTAGTCTTTGGGCCTCAGCGTCTGGAAAAAGAACACTGGTCGCGACTGCAATCGAATTTGTCATCAAAACCAGTGTTGCTGGGGCTACCCCACCTCAGTCAGGCTGCGGGCTTCGAAGGGACGTTTGGTTGGCCACCTGTCCATGGGGGAAAGCAAATCGTTGAGCAAAAGTGGAAAAAGTACGTCCTTGACTTGTACGCACGCCAGCAGAAAGAAGTGGTCGTTTCAATTGCGTTTTCAGGATTTCAAGATTATTACCGGCAGGCGGGTGTTGGTGACAGTTACGGGCAGATTGCCTTCAACCAGGGGAAGACGTTTCAGGTTACACTTGATCTGGCCTTGAGAAGTCGATCCAAGATTGTCCAGATCGCGACTTGGAATGATTTCGGTGAAGGCACGAATATCGAGCCCGCCTGGGAGTATGGATACCAGTACCTGGAAACGCTCCAGGCAAGAACCGGAATGTCGAAACGGTTTGGTGTGGCTGACTTAAAACTTCCGATTGCACTTTACCATCTGCGAAAACGGACCTTAGAAAATTCATCCCAACAGGCTGATTTGGACCAGATGTCCAACGAACTGTTACAAGGAAAAGTGGCTTCGATCCATCAAAGAATTTCACGATTGAATTTTGAAATTAACCAGTCACAAAAAAAACTTCAAAAAGCAATCAATTGAAAACGGCTAAGTCCAACGGTTCAAAGTCGGAACGTCTCACGATCTGGATAGACGCGGATGCTTGCCCCAAGGCAATCAAGGACTTGTTGTTTCGTACAGCCCAGAAACGGGAGCTGAAATTAATCCTGGTTGCCAATCAAACCGTCTACGCCCCGGCGTCGCAATGGATTTCAGTGCTGACTGTTCCTCAGGGCGCCGATCAGGCCGATGATCGAATTGCCGACCATGTCCAGGAAAATGACATTGTTGTTACCGGAGATATTCCACTGGCTTCCCGGGTGATCGCCAAAGGTGCTGTCGTAATTGGCGTCCGGGGTGAGTTGTTGGATGAATCGTCAATTGGGCAAGCTTTGGCAGCGCGGAACTTGATGGACTACTTGCGTTCCTCTGGGCTGCAAACTTCGGGACCGAGCGCTCTGGGCCCAGGGGACATGCAGAATTTTGCCAACCAGCTGGACCGGCTGTTGACCCGGCTCACTTAATCAAAGTCCTGGTCCTAAGGCGGTCAACTTAAAGTCACGCCCGACTGGATGAGGAGGTTTTGCTGCGGGGCTTTCTGTGGCCGCAGGTTTGGGGGGGCAAGCAGGGTCGAACGTGGCAGGAATTCAGAAAAAATTGCAATTGTGGGAGACCAAAAAGTTGTAATTTCAGAATATTAGCCATAATTAAGGACTTACGGGCAGGGAAAATTCAGAATAATCGAAAAAATGATTGGACTCTGCTCCCTAGTCATTTTCGTGGCAATTATCATTTGGGTCTAAACCTCCATAGTTCACCCATTTTGGATAAACCAACTCACTCAACCGGCAGGTTCTCTCTTTTCTGTTCTGCTGCCAAGCATCTTGGAAAGGTACCGATGAAAGACAACTCCATTTCCGGAAATATCGCTCTTCAGTTTAAGACTCGTTTCCGTAAAATCCAAAACAGTTTGGCCATCCACTCAGCCAAAACATTCATCAAAAAAGTGCTTCACTGGTTTCAATCCCCTGAGTCAGATTCTCGCCGACTGCTTCGACCAAAGTGTCTCCGTTATGAACTTTGCGAAGCCCGAATGGTATTGGATGCGGCGGCTCCTTTTGCTCCGGATGGTGGTGACGACGATGATGGCTTCAGCTCTGATGCCAACATTCCGGTTTACGTGGATGGCAACTTCGAGTTTGGTGATTTAACTGCCCAGTTTCCCTACGGCAGAAAGAATACCTTTAAGTTGGCCAGCAAGCCTTCTGCAACCAAGACGATTTATCTCGACTACGATGGGCATCATAGCGTTGGAAATTGGTGGAACCATGATATCGTGTTTCCTGCCTTTGACACTGACGGCGATAGCAGTAATTTCTCCGACGCGGAACTGAGTCAGATCCAGAAACAGTTCCTGCACGTGGTTGAAGATT
>JAZABE010000853.1:0-1930 GCA_036137535.1 Planctomycetota bacterium
ACGGGAAACGACCGCAGGAATGCTACCCATCCTTAGGCGCTGTTTTTTCCTGCTGAATCAACTGATGCTCCTGAAGTTTCACTTGAAAATGAGCTTTCAAGAGATCAGCCTCTTCGTCGCTCGTCAAACCGGCCTGATCTAACCGGGCCTGCAGCTGACGAGCCTTGTTTTCTCCTACCTGTTTGCCAAACTGTTCCATGACATCCCCGAGTCTCTCAGGCAAGCCACGCTGAGCGTCTTCCAGCTTTTTCTGGGCACGCTCATCAATTTCCACAAACAGGTTTTTGAGTTGTGGATCTTCAATGTGAGTCAAAATCGATTCAAAATCAACAGAAGTTTTTTTCTGGTGAAGATCGATGTAGATTTCATAGACTTCCCTGAGAGGCCCAACCTTAAATTCTGCCGGGGAAATACTTTCGAATGCCACTAAAAACAAAGTTTCGTCCGAAACTAAAACCTCGAGCAACTCGATTTCCTTGATATCACATTCGCTGATTGCCGGATTCCCGGACAGAGACTCACTTGTCGTCGGCTTAGACCGATAGGATTTTGAATCCCGCCGCAGCTGTAAAAGCCGATTGCGAATCTGCTGATCCTCAATCTGAAACAACCTGGAAATTTTTGCTATCACTTGCTGTTCTTTTAAGCGGGAAGAATTGGCCACGCCCATTCGATTGGCAGATGCAAGCGTTTTGAGAATACTCTCCAGAGCTCTTGAACTGTTGTGTGTGTCATTAATCAGATCCAAACCCTTCGTCGCATTTTGAATCCGGAACTCCAATGCATCCGGCGCTTGCCGCAAAAGCTGGTTCAGTGATTCCGCCCCGTTTTTCTGCAGGTAATCAAAGGGATCCAGAGATTCTGGCAATGAAAGCACTCGAAGGTCGGCATCGCTGGAGACGAACAAATCCAAAATTTCATCGGTTCGCCGCTGCCCCGCCTCATCACCATCCAATAGCAAAGTGATTCGATCAGCAAACCGCTTTAGAACCCTGACATGCCGTTCATTGATCGCGGTCCCCAGAGCAGCCACTACGTTCATCATGCCCTGCTGCCAGGCCATGACCACATCCGTATACCCCTCCACAACCACCACTTCTCTGGTTTTGGCAACATTTTCCCGGACGACATTCAGTCCATAAAGGTTTTCACTCTTGGAAAACAGCCTGGTTTCAGGGGAATTCCAGTATTTCGCAGCCCTCTGCCCCTGAGCCACCGCTGCTTCCTCCCATTCGGGTAAAATCCGTCCACCAAAGGCAATGGGGCGATTCTGTGTGTCGATAATCGGAAAAATCACCCGCCCTCGCAGCTTGTCATAAAAACGCCCAGACCGTTCACTCTTACCGACTAAACCACAGGCTTCCAGGACTTTCTGAGAAAAGAAAGCTTGCCCTTTTTCCGTCAACCAAGACCAGTGATTAGGCGAATATCCAATCCGAAAGGTCTGAATGCTCTCCTCGTTAATTCCCCGAGCTGCCAAGTACTGACGAGCAACCGCTGCGTCGCTGGACTTCAAAAGAAAAGACTGGAATTGCTCAGTTGCCCATTCATTGGCATTAAAAAGTGTTTTTTTATCGTTGGCGTCCCCGGCCTTAGTCGGCCGAGCAGCTTGGAGCTCAATGCCGGCCCGATCCGCCAAAATTTCAAGCGCACCCCGAAAATCAACGCTTTCCTTCTGCATCACAAAGCTGAAGACATCGCCCCCAAGATTACACACCCAGCACTTCCAACTCTGACGATTGGGATTCACTTGCATACTGGGATGCGTATCATCGTGCCAAGGGCACAAACCGACATACATCGCCCCTTGTCGGCGCAGCTCCATGTAGCTACCGATTAAATCGACGATTTCGGTGGATTGGCGAACGCGATCTTTCGCATCAAAAGCCAGAGACACTCTGTACTCCGTGAACGGCGGTCCGGTTCAACG
>JAZABE010000854.1:0-2690 GCA_036137535.1 Planctomycetota bacterium
AAAAGGAATTTTTTTCTGTTGGCAATTGTCATTGAAATTCGGAAGAAACTCGCAACATTTTCAGAAAACCAGCGTTTCAATCAGCAGCCCTATCAACTCATCAGAGTTTGATACGATCCACTTGGAATGGCCGTCTCTCAAGAGAGAGATTATACCAGTTGTACTGCGCTTGCTGCGAACCGGACATTCTCAACAAACCCGCTCGGCAAAGGCTTTTCCAGACCTTTCGCCCCGATTTCTGAACCCGTCTTTTTCTGGAAATGCATTGTAAACTGGCAGATTTCGGTTGTGCTCAGGAACGATCCAGCGAATCAGCGGCTTTCAAAACTCGTGCCAATTGGGTCTCCCGATCACAGCCACTGGCATCCACACTGACCACGTTTTGACGAGGGTTCTTCTGCTGACAGATTGAATAACCCCTGTCGTAGTAGCCAAGTAAGATTTCCGCACACTTTCTAAAATCATTCTCATGCAATGCAGCTATCGCAGATTTGACGCTTTGTCCACCGAGCCGTTTCGAGATTCGTTCAATTGCAGAAATCATCTCGCCCTTTGGCAACATCCCGTACTGTGACACCAATAATTCAATGCGTTCGTGTACATCCACATTCAAATAAACTGCTGGAGCAGAATGCAATTGTTCAAAAAACGGAGAAGGCACCATGCATTTTCCAACGGACCGACTTTCATCTTCGACCCAACTCCTCCGTTGAGAATTGAACGACCGCAACGATTCAAAGATTAAATTCTCAAAGCTCTCGGTTGAAGGTTGAGGATCTTGACCAATTCCTCCGAATGCCGATCCCCGGTGATGGGCCAATCCTTCCAAATCTATCACTTGTTCCCCCACCGCGCTCAAATGCTGAAGGAGGTCTGTTTTCCCTGCCCCGGTCATTCCGGTCAAGGCAATAAGGTTCCATGGTTTTTCAAAAAATGAATGACAGTAGCGTCGATAGCTCTTGTAACCACCTTCCAACCGTTTGACCTGGATATCGGCTTGCTTCAGTAACCAGCCAACCGATTCACTCCGCATCCCACCTCGGGCACAATACAGCAGGACGTCGTTGACTTTATGACTGACATCCAGCGTTGTAGAATCCTGACAAACGTCCTCGAAAGACTCGACAATTTTCCGCATTTTCGGACCAACCAAGTCAAAGCCCAATTTTATGGCCTGTTCCCGGCCCGCTTTCTTATAAACCGTTCCCACCTGGGATCGTTGCAGATCATCAAACAAAGGGATATTAATGGCACCAAGAATGTTTCCCTGCTCAAATTCACCCGGTGCCCGCACATCGACCACAATCGACCGTTTTCGCTTATCGAGGAAATCCGGGATACCGATAATCCCAATATGAGTAGACTGGCTCAAAAAAATTCGCCCTATTTCCGTGTTTGAAAACTAGTCCAAAAGTTTACAATTTTGTCAAAGAATCACCAGTCCCAACTTTCATCGCATGGCACGCAACATCGAAATCAAGGCCAAGCTTTCTGAGGAAAAATACGCTCAGATCGAGTCCCTTGCCCGAAAAATTGGCCGCGGCCCCGAAACCCTGATCCAATTGGATACTTTTTTCAACACTCATGATGGCAGGCTAAAGATCCGTGAATTTACAGGCCAAAAGGCTGAGCTGATTTCTTATTCCCGAAACGACATCGCCCAACCTAGGATTTGCAACTACCAAAGATTTGAAATCGACCAACCCGCTGAGCTCAAATCGATGCTCGAAAAATCAGTGGGGATTCAATGTGTCGTAGAAAAAACTCGAACACTCTACCTTATCGACCAAGCACGGATCCACCTTGACGACGTCAAGCATCTTGGACTTTTTCTTGAAATCGAAGTCGTGCTTCACCCTGACCAACTAGAAGAAATAGGCCAAGAAATCATGCACAGTTTACTGGAACAATTCCATCTTGGTCCCGATCATTTTGAATCCACCGCCTATGCCGACATGATTTTGGACAAGCAAAAGTAACCACGGGAAAACTAAAGTTCAAATCCCCTCGAACAGTCGTGACCCAACCCGAACCAACGTTGCACCATACTCGATGGCCGTTTCGAAATCTCTACTCATCCCCATCGAGAGTTTGTCCAATGAGATTTTTTCCGGCACCTGACCGCTCAAATCGTTTCGCAGTGATTGCATTTTTTTAAAATCATCTATTGTCTGCGACAATCCTCCGCTGCCGGATGCCATCGCCATCAGCCCCTTGATTCGGATGTGATCTAGCTCCCCGGCAGTGACCAGCCCATCTAATATCTGTTCTGGATGAAATCCATGCTTGTTCCGGTCTCCCGAAATATTGACTTCACACAAAACCTCACTCACCCGGCCATTTCGTTTGGACTCTGCGTTGATCAATTCTAATAATTTCAAACTGTCACCCGAATGCAAGAGAGAAACACAGGGTAGTGTACGTCGAACCTTGTTGGTTTGCAGGTGCCCAATCATGTGCCATTCAATTTCACACCCCTTCAACTCTTCAGATTTTTGCCATAAGGCCTGAGGTCGACTTTCGCCAAAACGGCGGCAACCCAATTCGTAAAGAGAGCGAATAACTTCAGCATCGACATATTTTGTCACGGCAACCAATTGGATATCACTGGCCTCTAGCCCCACTTTGTTAGCCGCACACTTGATCCGCTGCAAAATACCAAAATAATTTTCTGAAAGCCTGTCGATCGA
>JAZABE010000855.1:0-4661 GCA_036137535.1 Planctomycetota bacterium
CTTATGATGGGAACTTCCTGTTTTTCAAATCGCAGCTGGTTTTCCAGGAATTTTTGCGTGATTCCACGGCCAGAAATCTTCGGGAACTCGAGGAGATAGCCCAAAAATCCGTCACAGTTCGCCCAAACAACAGTAAAGTAGCTTTGGAAACCGGAAAAATGTTCCTTGCAATCCTGCTCGGGAAGAGAGAATTGGACGAAACTATAAGGAGAAGAGTGGTCCTGCAGTCAAACCTGTTTTTTAAAAAAGCAGTCGAGCGTCGTCCGAACGATGCTTTGCATGCCGCATTTCGGGCCTACTCGTATTTTAGGACCGGTGATTTGGATAACGCCAAAAAGTGGTCCGAGAAAGCGATTGAGTTGGATAAGTTGAATCCGCACCGCGACAAGGATCTTTCGAATACACCTTTTCGAGTGGGTGGTTTTGAAAGCAAGTTGAATATTGAACAAGAGCTAATTGTGATTCGTAATCAATCGTGAAATCAAATTTAAGTTGAGATTAAAATGCTGAAATTTTTTGCGTTTTTGTTTGCCGCGGTTTGTGTTGGTGTTGGGTTAGGATACATCAGGACAGGGATTGAGTTTCACGGTATTAAAGAACGATTTGATGTTTACCAAAAAACGATTGAGACTGAAGAAATAACCGATGTCGCTTCAGTAGACGAAGGGGGAGCAGCACACGTTCCGATTGCGGTCGTTCAGGGGGAAACTGTCCACAATTTCGGTTCACTCGAGAAAGGTGAATTGGGAAGCCATGATTTTGTCTTTAAGAATGAAGGAACCGGTCCCTTAACGCTTACTTTGACCAATACCTCCTGCAAATGCACGTTGAGTGAATTGAAGGGAAAAAAGAAAAAAATCATGCCCGGCGAAAGTTTCCCAGTGAACCTGAAATGGAAATCAGAGAATTACGCCAAAAAATTTAGACAATCAGCGACGATTGAAACGAATGATCCCGCACGGAGGATTGTCACACTTTATGTCGAAGGTGTTTTTCTGCAACCGATTCGTCCTGAGCCGGCAAACATTGTATTCAGCAATACAACTCCCAGCCAGGAGTCGGTTTCGAGAATACGTGTTTATGGTTACAAGTGGTCTGATGTGGAAATTCAAAAACTTGAATTTACGGACGAAAACTCAAGAGAATATTTTTCTGTCCAATCGAGTCCATTGCCTCCTGAAGAATTGAAGAAGGAAGTCAATTCCCAGTGTGGATTCCTGATCGAAGTTCAAACTAAGAAAGGATTGCCGTTAGGCCCATTGAGACAAACCTTGAAAATCACCACTAACAAAGAGGTCCTTGATATTCCAATCAGTGGCCGGGTTACTGGCGAGTTTATTATCAGCCTAGTCGGAAGCAAGTATACGTTTGATGAAACCAAAAACCAAATTCGATTCGGGAAGCTAAGCGGTGCAACTGATGTCAGCGTAGACCTGGTTTTGAGTTCTGGAAGAAAATTTTCTGAGAACATCAAGATCTCGATGAATGAAAACGAAACGTATCCGTCGAGTAAGCATATTAATGTTGAAATTCAATACGAAAAATTTCGAAGGATTGGAAGACTGTATCAATATCCTTTACGGGTTACGATTCCACATGATTGTCCGAATGTCGAAATGCTGGGTCCAAATGAACAAAACTTGGGTCGGTTTGTGATACACACGACTCACCCGACTGAAAAATCCATTGAGATTTACGTCCGATTCGCAAAAACAAGATAGTTGTGGATCATGACTCAAATCCGTAGTTTTCTATTGCCGGATCTTGTCGATGCAAAGGACCTGGCTGCCACGGTGGTTGTTATCGATGTTCTTCGGGCATCCACAACGATTTGTCGGGCGCTATCCGAGGGTGCATTATTTCTAAAACCGTTTCTGGGTGTTGAGGAAACTTTTGCTTTTGCGCATCAGTTTAAAGAGAATAAAGTTGTGACGGGTGGGGAACGAAAGGGGATCAAGGTTCCCGGGTTTGATTTTGGAAATTCGCCACTGGAATATTCTCAGCAAAAAGTCAAAAACAGGGGCATCGCGTTTACTTCGACGAACGGAACTAAAGCAATGCACCAATGTCAGTTTTCCGATGATGTGGTGATCGGTTCATTTTGCAATCTTTCTGCGGTTTGCCGTTACCTCGCTGAGAAAGCTGAATTTGATTTGGTTTGTGCCGGCACGGATGGCGAAATCACCTTGGAAGACAGTGTGTTTGCCGGTGCCATAGTCGATGTTTTCGCTGGACAATCGAGTCTTAAACTCAATGACCAGGCAGAAATCTGCAGGTCGCTGTGGAAGATGGGATCCAAAAATTTGGTGAAATGCTTGCAAAAAAGCCGGGGTGGGCGGAACCTGATTCAGCTTGATAAAGAAGAAGATATCAAGTTTGCCGCTCAGGTGGATTCTCTATCAATTGTGCCAAAACTGGATATTCAGGCTTGGAAAATCGAACCGGCATAGACCGTAGGGTGCCTAGTTAATTAAACTTGTCGGTTTAATTCTAAAGATGGTACCTGTGTAATAATGACGAAGCCCACAAACGACGCGACCCGAATGGAGAAAATTGTCTCGCTCTGTAAAAGACGGGGATTCCTATTTCAATCCAGTGAAATCTATGGTGGGCTGAATGGGTTTTGGGATTATGGTCCCCTTGGCGTTGAGCTCAAGCGGAATATCAAGAATGCCTGGTGGGCCGACATGGTAACTAGCCATGATGACCTGAATGTGGCTGAGAATGCTCCAGGCGTCTATGCAATGACAGGGATTGATTCCACCATCATTATGCATCCGCAAATCTGGAAATGTTCAGGTCATTACGACTTGTTCCATGATTTTATGGTGGATTGCAAGGAGTCTAAGAAGAGATATCGACATGACCAGATCGTTGGACGTTGGGTGGAGGCCAAAGGAAAGACGGTTTTTGTAACAACGCAGGCAAGTGAAACCTGTGAATCTGAAATAGAATCCAAAGCACTCAAGTTTTTCCACCTTCGCAACAAGAATCGGGAAGAGCTTAAATGGGGAGGGACGGTCACTAACCTGACAGAAATCGAAGAAACCGAAAAAGTGGTCGCTCCCGATGCAAAGAATTTAAATACGTTGACAACTCCCCGCGAATTTAACCTGATGTTCAAGACAACCGTGGGGGCACTGGGTGGTGAAAATGATGTTGCTTTTCTCCGTCCGGAAACGGCTCAAGGGATTTTCGTTAATTTTAAAAATGTCATCGATAGTACGAGGTACCGTCTTCCGTTGGGGATTGCCCAGGTCGGGAAAAGTTTTCGGAATGAAATTACGCCGAGAAACTTTACCTTTCGATCGCGTGAATTTGAACAAATGGAAATAGAATTCTTCTGTCATCCAAGCGAATCGCATCAGTGGTATCAATATTGGCGGGATCGTCGATTGGCCTGGTACCACGAGATGGGAATTTCGGAAGGACGTTTGATCATGCGTGAGCATCATCCAGAAGAGTTGGCTCACTATTCAACCGGAACCGCAGATATCGAATATGCCTTTCCTTTTTTGCCCGAAGGTGAATATGGAGAATTGGAAGGTGTGGCTCATCGGGGTGACTTTGATTTGCGGAGTCATATGGAAGGCAAGTTGGACGAATCAACGGATCCATTAACGCTTCAACTGGATGAGAATGGAAAACCCAAGTACCGTGGCAGCGGCAAAGATTTGCAGTACAAGGATGACCTCACGAATGAAAAATATACACCCCATGTGATCGAACCTTCGGCAGGCGCGGATCGGGCGACTTTGGCATTTCTTTGTGAAGCCTTGAACGAAGATCAAGCGCCCGATGAAAATGGTAAGTTGCAAACCAGAACAGTGATGAAGCTTCACCCTCGAATTGCCCCGATTAAGGCATCCGTTTTTCCACTGGTGAAAAAAGATGGAATGCCAGAAATTGCCAAAGACCTTTACCTGGAATTGAAGAAGAAATTTAATGTGTTTTATGACGAAAAGGGTGCCGTAGGCCGAAGGTATCGCCGTCAAGATGAAGCCGGAACTCCGTATTGCATCACTGTGGATGGTGAAACACTGACCCACCAGACAGTGACCATTCGCGACCGTGATTCCTTGGAACAGGTTAGGGTGCGCTTAGATGATGTTCCTGGTGAAATCAGCAGGCGGTTACAGGAGTAACTCTAATTTGGCTCCAGGATGGTTTTATCGTTTGGGTTGGTAGAGTGCTGCTGCTCGTTCAATCAACTCCATAACCTCTTGGCTTTGGCTAATTCGCGAATTTTGGGACAGCGGCTTTGCGTTGGGTTTCCCTTTAGCCTCTTTTCCTTGGATCGATTCTGTTTTTTTATTGGGTTCTTGTACGGAATTTCTGGCAAGCACGGTTTGTCCCAGTTCTTTTAGGCCAGAAAAGGATAGGGTTCCTTGGTGTCGAGAGCCACGCAACATCATCCCCAGGCCGGCCACGGTTGCAGCCAGCTGAAAATCTTCGGACGCGCGATTAAAGCTTGTGCTGTTATGCTTTACAACAAATTCTCTCAATAAACTTTCCTGAGATTCTGGTTCCTTGTATCGGATTCTTAACGCTGCAATGTCGTTGGACTGGGCGACTTTGGTGAGTTTGATTTTTTGTTTTCGGATGATCTGGTATTTCAAGTCCACCGTGTTTCCCGGCGTAGCTGTTGTTGGGTAAGTAAA
>JAZABE010000856.1:0-1217 GCA_036137535.1 Planctomycetota bacterium
GCCGTCTTCGGTGGCTTTGAAGGGGAAAGTTATGCAGACATTCCAACGGTCGAAAAAACCGTTGGGCTGGTCCCCCCGGAAACCCGGGCCGAGCGGACCCAAGAGATGAAAGAGATTGCCGACTTTGCAAAATTGCTCAACTGTAAGGTCGTCGCATTGCACCTGGGTTTCGTCCCTCACGACACAACTTGTGAGCTTTACCGTGAAATCCTCGAAATCACACGTGAAATCTGCGACCATTGCCGGGCGAATGGGCAGGCCCTTCACCTGGAAACCGGGCAGGAAACCGCTGACGGCCTATTGCAGTTCCTGAACGACGTGGAACGTGACAATCTATTCGTGAATTTTGACCCAGCCAATATGATCCTCTATGGTACCGGCGAACCCATCGAAGCGTTGAAAAAGATTGGATCTCATGTTCGAAGTGTCCATTGCAAGGACGGGACCTGGGCAACCGAACCCGGTAAAGACTGGGGCACCGAGGTGGCATTGGGACAAGGTGATGTGGGCATGGAAGCTTATTTGAATACCCTCAATGATTTGGGTTACACTGGACCGCTAACCATTGAAAGAGAGATCCCTCAAGACCCGCAAAGGCAAAAGGCGGAGATTGGTGGGGCAGTTTCATTACTCAGCGAAATCAAAGCAAAAATCGGATAATCCATGGCACCAGAATCTGAACAACCCGCAGCAGACATTCCAGTCAAATCACCAGCCCAGTTCTCCTTGGCCGGCCTCCTAGGCAAAATCATTTTGCTCATCCTCATCCTCGCCGTCGGCGCTGTGGGTGTTTTGTATGCGATTGGAACGAATGAAATCCAGTTCCAGGTTCAACAGGAGATCACAGGTAAGCGAGCTGATATTTACAAGTTGATTACCAACTACGAGACCGTCAACGAATGGGTCACAGCTGTTGAGTCCTGTGAACCGGTGGGTGAGATCAAAACCTACAAACGCGGGGCTAAAGCCAAAGTCGTCATGACCGTAGAAGGCGAGGCAATTGAACTGGACCACGAAGTCACCTTCGCACGTCAGAACCTGGAAACAGAAATGAAAATGACCTCTGACATGTTTGATCTCGTCCAGCGATACAAACTCGATTTCAAAAATGATGCTGGTCTTGCAAGCGATGTCATTGTCGTAACCAGCCGCAGCAAAATTCAATTCAAAGGCTCACACCGAATCATGGCCCCTTTCCTTAAGCAGTCCTTGCAAGC
>JAZABE010000857.1:0-2417 GCA_036137535.1 Planctomycetota bacterium
TTAATCCGAGAGCTGAATGCAAGACAACGTTCAAGATCAAAACCAAGGGCACCAACATCAAACCGGCCACCAAACCAATCCCGATATTTTTTTTTAGGCGGGCCCAACCGATTCCCAAATCGCTCCAAGAACTTTGCTGCACCTTTCGCAAAAACACAATCGCAAACATCAACTGGGCAACCGAAAAGACAACTCCAAACCCGAGGAAAACAGAGGCATTCTCAAGCACCAGCTCTTGGTCCACTTTTTCCAGCGGCAAATTGTGTTTTTGGGCAATGACCCAAACAGCACAACCTTGTGCGGCGATTTTCGCGAACAGCAAAGTTGCCGCCAGGAAAACAACCTCCAGCAATCCCCAGGAAACTTCTTTGTAACTTGCGAGCGTGAGTGGATTTTTTTTTTGCCAAATCAACAACAAGACAATGAAGAGGCATGAAAGCGGAAAAAGAGGAAAGATCACCACTCCCAAAATATCGACGAAATCAAATTGCTGAAAAATAGGATTCACGCTATCCAGGATTTTTGCACACAGGAAAACAACCGAAGAATGTATCGCCTAGTCTTTACTGGCGGACTGAATTCTGATCGCTGCGCGAACGTAATCCCAACCAGAGTAGAGGGTAAAAACCAACGTCAACCAGACGTTGATTGCCAGCAACCAGGTCAGCCAGGAAGGAGGCTCGCTTTCAATCTTCCATTCAAGAAACAACAAACCCGCACCCGCTGCTAGGCATTGAAATACCATTTTCAGCTTGCCAACAAATTTTGCTGAAAAATCGCCACCAGCACCCTCGATGGCACTCCTTAAAGCAGTGACCAACAGCTCACGACCCACCACGATTACCGCGAGGATTCCGGAAACCGAATAACACCAATGAACATTTTCCATCTTGGTTGCCAACAGGATAAAAACCCCACAGATCAGGATCTTGTCACAAAACGGGTCAAGAACCCGGCCCAGTTTCGTCACTTGGTTAAACTTTCGGGCCCACCAACCATCCAACCAATCCGTTCCTGCGGCAATCGTAAAGAGAACCAAGCTCCAAAGATAGAATCCGGAAACAATCAGCCCGAAAACCACAAATGATATTGCAAGCCGGGTCGCTGAAAGCACGTTGGGAACATTCCAGACAACATTGGAAGGATTCACGGCTACTTCTGCTTCTTCATTCATCAACAGAGCTCCTAGTTTCAACTCAACAACCGGCAAAACCGGGCAGGCAAACTTTTCCGAGAACCTCTCTATCTTGCACTGGAAACGGCAACGCCGACAAGATCATATCCCTGCGATGTGACGATTTCACAGTCCAAAATGGCACCAGGTTTGCCGGTTTCGGTCGGATCCGTCACAAAAATCAGCCCATCTACATCCGGGGCATCGCTGGTTGTTCGTCCGAGCCAAACATTTTCCTGGCCCTCGATCGGCTGGTCCAAAATTGCGGTTTGCGTGGTACCGATGGCACTCGCCATCCGTTGAAAAACTATTTCCTGTTGAACTTTCATCAGCCTTTCCCGCCGGGATTCCTTGACCGATTCGTCCAAGTGCTCGGGCAACCGGGCTGCCGGGGTATCCGATTCCCGGGAATAAGTAAAAACCCCGACATGACCGAACCGAGATTCCCGGATAAAACTGGCCAATTCATCAACATGAGCCTCTGTTTCGCCCGGAAACCCAGTGATAAACGTTGTGCGTAAAACAAGGTTGGGAATATAGGACTTCAGCAAGCCAATCAACTCTTCAGTTTTTTCCCGATTGACTCGGCGGGACATCCTTCGCAACATCTCGTCGTTAATGTGTTGAAGCGGCATGTCGATGTAGGGAAGCACTTTTTTCGAATCGGCGATGGTCCTGCAAAGAGATTCATCGATATACATTGGGTAAAAATACATCAGGCGAATCCATTCCACGCCATTCACCTGATCCAGCTCCTGCAGCAAATCCTGCAATCGGGGTTCACCGTAAAGGTCCTTACCGTAATAAGTTGTATCCTGGGCAACAACAATCAACTCGCGAACGCCTGCCTCAGCCAACTCATTTGTTTCTTTGACAATTTGCTCGATGGGTTTTGAAGCATGCTTGCCACGCATGTTGGGAATTGCACAAAACGTACACAACCGGTCACAACCTTCCGAAATCTTCATGTAGGCAAAATGTTTTGGAGTAATCTGCAATCGGTTTTCGTCAGACAGTGCCCTGATAGGAGCCGGCTGAAACACTAGCCGTTGCTCTTCAAGATTACCCACGAGTTGGTCCGCTATATTCGTAATTTCGTCACGTCCAAACACACCGACTAGAGAATCGATTCCAGGCCGATCTACCAGCAGTGCCTCCTTTTGGCGTTCCGCGAGACAACCGGAAACAATTACCCCCTTGGTTGCACCCTGCCGCTTGAGATCAAGCATCTCGTCGATTGCCT
>JAZABE010000858.1:0-6054 GCA_036137535.1 Planctomycetota bacterium
ATGCCATCACTCGAGACATCAACCATTCTCATGACTTTGCCATTCTACTGGCGGGCCTCTCATCTCTGGACGAAAATTCAAAACCTCTTTCCCAGGTCGACAGCCCACTGTCCAAAGATCGGCAATGGTGGCTGCCCCTGAAAAGAAAACTTAATGGCAACGACACTAAATACACCCAACCCTTTCAGGCACCAACTTTTATCCGGGATCATCCAGCCTTAAAACTGACTAATGGAACCGCCCAACAAGCTGGCATGCAACCGGACGCGGTGTCAAAAATTGATGCTCTGCTTCAACAATGGGCAAATGATTCGGACCAGCCGTTCAATGCCTGCATTGCTCGAAAAGGAGTCCTTTTTTTCAACCGGGGCTATGGTAAGCGCAATGGCCATCCCGTAACGCCTGAAACCCGTCATGTCGTTTATTCAATTTCCAAGGCGATTTCAGGCGCCTTGTTGATGATGTTTGTTGACAGAGAATTGGTTCAACTGTCCGATCCGGTCGAGAAATTCTTGCCAGAATTCAAACCGCGAGGAGACAAGCAATCCGCGACAATTCAGCACCTTTTCTGCCATTGCGCCGACCTGGATGGGCATTTCACTGACTTCCTCAATGACATGGAACATGTCTACGGCGAAGCCTATCCTTACCTAAAGATTGGTAAACAACACCGATACAATGGGACGAGCATTGGCATTGGCTGCAAAATCCTTGAACAAATCTCTGGAAAAACGCTTCCCTCTCTTTACAAAGAACACCTATTCGATCCGCTGGGTTGCGAATCCATTGAATCCATTGATGGTTCAGCGATGACCTGGTCCAATGCCAAAGACCTTGCCATTATCGGGCAGATGTTGGCCAATCAGGGATCTTATGGCAACCGACGTTTTTTCAGCCCGGAAACATTCAAGCAAATGCTGCCCAGAAAATTAACACCTCTGCTGGGTGAAAAGACCGGTGTCTACTGGGGTATTGGTTTAACTTGGTTTCGTGAGCCTGGATTTAGCAAAACAACCATTGGACATGGGTCTGCTTCGTCTTGCACACTCAGGGTAGATCTTGAAAACGATTTGGTGGTCACCATGACTCGCGCCACCGCCGGTCGAAATTTCGGAAAATACCACCCGCAATTTATCAAGATCATTACGGATTGCATCGCGAACTAACCCCCTCCATCTCAACCCTGAAGACGGAAGACTTTCTCCGGTCGATATCAATTCGGAATGATCCTGTTATTTCTAGGACACCAATGAAAACTTTGCTCTTATCAACCGCCTTGTGGATCACCTTGCACGCAACCGGGTGCGCTGACAAAACCCGCCCTTCCGCGGTGCCCCCGGATGACCAGTCCAACGGCCCCTGGCAACACCAAAACCAACAATCGCCGCCCGCCGTCCAACCCGGAAAACCCACCGGCTAAAAGCCTGTAGCCAAGGCAAACTAATCGCCAAATCGCCGTGATAAAGTTCGCAAACTCAAAATCCATGGCTTTCGCTGGCTGACCATTTCAAGATTGGCGTCTCAATCTGATACGAATCTCGTACGCCGCTGAATTTAATTTTCGATTTATCCATCGATTCACCAATAATTCTGGCATTCATCGAATTGGCATATTAGTTGCTATACCCTTCTTTCGAACAAGGCTGATTGAGAACCGGTTTCACTGTTGAAACCGGCTGATCGGTCAGTATTTTCACACCTCGATTCGTGAAGGAAACTGCCATGTCATCTGCAACTCAAAGAAAACGCAATTTCACATTTGAAAGTCTGGAGAACAAAGAAGTCCTCGCCGGAAACGTGGTTGCAGCCCTGGCTGGCAACCAACTCATTATCGATGGTGACGCTGCAGGCAATGAAATTCACATCGTCGAAATCGCGCCAAACACCATCGAGGTTACTGGGCTGGGAGGAACCACGGTAAACGGTGCGGCAGCCGGGGTGTTCGCGGCTCCGTTGATTGAAGACATCAGCGTTAATCTCCATGACGGAAATGACATCCTCAGGATTCGCAACGTCAGCCTCACCGACAACAATGATGGCGAATTAAAAATACGGACCGAAAATGGGGATGACGTTGTCGAACTCATGGGGGTTTCCACCACGCGAATGATCGGCATCGACACCGGCAATCACAACGACCGACTGATCGCGAGAAACACGAAAACTGCCGATTACTTCACGCAAACCGGGAATGGGCATGACACGACGATCCTGGATCGTTTTTTCGCTGATCACGTGGAATCGCGTTCAATGGACGGTCATGACCGGATTCAACTTTACCGCGGAGAATCCGCGAATGACATCAAAGTCGATTCGGGAACCGAAAACGACTTGGTTGCGTTACGAATGGTGAAAGCAGGTAACGATCTGAAAATCAACACGGAACATGGATCCGATCGAGTGTACGCCAGCAACATCCGAGTCGGACACGATGTCATGATCGATACCGGCACTCACAAAGACCGTGTTGCGATTAGAGGTCTAGGTGCTGGCAATAACGTAACCGTCAAATTGGGTAGTGGGCATGATTCTCTGTACACTCAAAAAGTGAAGGCGCAAAATATTTATGCGGACGCTGGCAACGGGAATGACAGTGTCAAAATGATTGAGAATCACGCTGCCCAGGATCTTCACGCCTACCTTGGAAAAGGGAACGACAAGTTCTGGATAGAAGGATCTTCAGCCGTGAATCCGCACTTTGACGGAGGACTCGGTTGGGATCGGTTCTATATTCAACCCAACCTTTTCCCCAGCCCATCACCGTTTTACTCCGTTGCGTTTGAAGTCTACATCTGAAACGCAATGACACTGTCCAAAGTTTTTCTTGAACTTGGAATAAAGCCCCGTGGCCAACAGGCTTCGGGGCTTTTTTAACCCGAAGCCTGTTGTTGAATCCCACTCAATTTTTCCCTTTGATTTCCCTCAGCATTTCTTTTACAGCAGCTTCCAACTGCTTGTCCTTGCCGTTTGCGGAACTGCCCGGGTCATTGACTACCAAAATATCTGGTTCCAACTGAAGGTTTTCCAGGTATTTACCCTCTACGGTTTTCACTCCGACTTGCGGAATGCCAAAAATCAAAGAAGGGTCGATTTGCCGTTCCCACCACACTGCAGTGGTCGTTCCGGGAACGGGTGCACCAATCAGTTTACCGACCCCTTGCGCTTTGAATGCCCACGGGAAAAAATGGGCGTCAGAATAATTGGACTCACTTTGCAGTACACAGACTGGCCGAGTCCATTTTTTGGCCGGTTCACCGCCAAGATCACCTATCGCGTGATCTCTAGGTAAAAAGAAGCAATAACGCTCTCCATCCAGTAGCGTAATTAAATCGTCGTGCAGCCAGCCGCCACCGTTAAACCGGGTGTCTACCACTAACGCTAATTTCTCATTGTTCACACCCAGCACATCTGAATAAACTTCTCGAAAACTAGCGTCATTCATTCCCTTGACATGCACATACCCAACTTTTCCCCCAGACAATCGATGGCACAATTCCCGGCGGGTTTTGATCCAGCGTTGGTACAACAATTCTTTTTCAGAAGAAAAATTGGCTGGAGTCAGAACTTCTTCCCAGTCTTTCTGGTTGCTGAAATCGGAGAGGCCTAACCGAACCGGTCTGCCTTGTTTTCGATCCAACAATTTCCATGGATTCACCTTGGGGGTCAATTGAACCCCGTTGATGTGGGTAATAACGACCCCGGGTTTAATTTTCGTATCCTGTTTGTCAGCCACGCCTTTTTTTAGTATTTCTTTCACTTTTAAACCCAAACCCCGGTGATGCACATCGTAAAGAATCCCAAATGATGCCGTACTGGATCCATTTTTCCGGGAAGGCCGATAACGACCGCCAGTATGGGAGGCATTCAATTCGCCCAACATTTCACCGAGCAAATCCGAGAAATCATGGTTGTTGTTCACGCTTGGTAAAAAAGCCTGATAATTTTTCTTCATTGCTTCCCAATCCACACCGTGCATCTTGGGGTCATAGAATTTTCTCGCAGTCTGCCTCCAGGCATGTTCAAAAATGTAGCTCCGTTCGCCGGGACCATGGACCACCATTTCCGCCTTGACTGGAATGGCTTTAGCGCTGGCCTTGCCCCCCGTAAGGGCCGAGCTTAAATCAATCTTCGACAATTTCCCGTTTCCATGGCGTAATAACGCCGATTTACCGCCCTTGAGGAGATAGAGCTCCCCCGGAGCGTTACTTCCCAACGAGAGTGCGCGGCTGGTCGAACGATCCCGAACTTTGCAAACCCACAAACCCCACTCGGTATCCACCTTACCGGTGTAAACCAGAATTTCACCATCGTCCGTTAACCGGTAAGAACCGACCATCGCGGACATCAAAGTGAGTTTCCGCGTACGCTCTCGGAAATTCTCGGCCTCTAATTCAACCTTTGAAACCGTACCGGCAGCATCCCTTTTCTTTTTGGAGGGTTCGTTTTTTTCGCTTTCGGCCTTGGTTTCTTTTTCCTTTTTTTGCTTGAGAGCAAATTCCCGTTTAGACAGTGTTGCCCGGTCATAAGCCTGCTGGTTCAAGTAGAGAGCCAAGATATCATCCTGGCTGCCCCAGGAACCGTGGGCTCTCATGCCATACCGATCCGACAGGTACAACAACGCCGAACCGTTGGATGCGAATTGGGGTGCTGACTCCGCATAACCACTCTGGGAAAGATTAATAATTTTACCGTCGGCTAAATTCACCACACCAATTTCGCTGGTCCACGATTTGTGCCCGTGGTACGTAAAAGTCAGCCAGCGGCTATCGGGGGACCAGGAGTAATGAATATCACCATCGGTGTACGAAAAATTAATTTTTCCAGGCACAACGACATTGGACTTCCCCTTGACTAAGTCTAGAACCCTGAGCTCGTTGCGATTTTTCAGGTAAGCCATTTGCTTGCCATCCGGGGACACAACCGGTTGAAACGTTTCATCCTTGGTTCTTAGCACTACTTCTTCTTTCAGCAAGGTCGAGTCGGCAAACCGTTCTTCATCGGCACTAACAATGGTGGATTGATAAATATTCCAGGAGCCATCCCTTTCTGCCGCGTAAATCAGTGTGCGATTATCTTTCCAGGTTACCGACCGTTCCTGGGAAGGCGTGTCCGTCAGTCGTCGGGTACTCCCGAATTCAACATCGGCAACGAAGACTTCTCCCCGAACCACAAAAGCCACCTCCTGCTGATTAGGCGAAACCGAAAATTCCGTTGCATTTTCGGTGAACACCGAAAGCTTCCCATCATTCTGGCGACGCCCGGCTAAAACTTTAACATTGACCCTTTTGGCTTTTTTCCCGGGTGCCCGCAACCAAATTTGGCCGTTAAAGCCATAACACAGCGTGCCATCATTGGCCCGAGTTAAAAATCGAACCGGATGAGTCTTGTGGTAACTTACTTGTTTCCTTTTTTCAGGGTTATTCGCATCGACTTTCCAGATATTAAAAGATCCCGACTCTTCCGACAGATAAAAAATAGATTTACCGTCTCGCGACCAGAGGGGATTACGATTTTCACCGGCAAATCGACTCATCTTCATATAAGACTTCTTCTCAAAGTCATACGACCAAATGTCACGGGTAACCGAAGACACGTGATGCTTTCGCCAATTGTCTTCATAGCCTTTGTAATCATGAAACACCAACGATTTTCCGTCAGGAGAATAATTGGCATAATAGGCCGGGGTGGTTAAAACCTGGTGGGGGCGTCCGCCCCAAAGTGAAATCGAATACAGTTCTTCCATGGCCGTTGTTCCCAACACCGATGCAGGGTTGTCCTGTCGACCCGAAGTGAACAGAACACGCTTACCATCTAATGAAAAACCGGTGGGAACATCATGTGCTGAATGATAGGTCAACCGCGTCGAATTACCGCCTTGGACTGACACCGAAAACAAATCAAAGTTTCCGTTTCGATCCGAGGCATAAACGATCCGTTTGCCATTGGGCGACCAGACCGGGCTTTTTTCATAATCGGCATGCGACGTGATCGGACGCGCATCTCCACCGCCAACCTCCACCAGCCAGATGTCCCCGTGAAAGGAAAACGCAATCT
>JAZABE010000859.1:0-3057 GCA_036137535.1 Planctomycetota bacterium
CTAAATGCGGTTATCCAGTCAAAAACGTGCTCAAATCCAATTGGAACTTTCCAACACGGGAATGATCGATATTGTTTTCTTGTTACTGGTATTCTTTCTGGTCACCGCCAGCTTTCTACCTCCGGAAAAAGAAATTCGGCCTGCCATCCAAACTGAAAAATCAACCCAGTCAAAATCCAATACCGATCTGGAAAGAGCAATGATTGAAATTGTTCCCGAAGGCGGTGTCCACCTCTACAAACTAGGATCGACGAAAACCAACGACCTTGGCGAACTCATGGAGAATTTACGGTCATTTCCAAATAAGGCGGATGGCGCCTTCGTCCGAGCCGACGATGAAGCCCCTTTTGACATGACAGCCAAGGCGATCAGCGCCGCCAAGAGCACCGGATTCGGCATTGTGACTTTTATCACCGAGGCTAACTAGGAACAACTCAAGTTCTCCCGTGAGAGAGTTCAAGATGGACAGGCAACAACCCCTGCAGAAAATCCTAATTCCGAACTGGCTGGCAAGGCCATGGTTTGCATTCACTTGCCTGGGAATAGGAATGTTACCGCTTCACCTGAAAGCCGATGACCTGGCAAAACTCCTCAAACGACTTGATCTTAAACAACTCCAGACCGCCCACTTCGAAAAAACTCTCGCGAAAACAGAGGACCTCAACCTTCAGGCACAATTACAGCAGTCGCTCGCCAAGCTTTACCTTGACCAGCTGGAAGATTTCATCAAGCTTCCCAAAAAATTCGACAGCGTCACGGCTAGGCTCGATGAACTGGAAAACAAAGTTTCCACTTTAAAAACACCTGATGTGTTGTTTCAACGCCTGGAGATACAATTTCGCCATGGAGAGTTTTTGATTTCCAGCTACCGTGAAGACAGGAGAAAACTCTCTTTTCGACAAAGCGCCCGGGACACTTTTTCGGAGTTAGCTGACAAGTTTCTCGCACTATCTGAATCCTGTGAAAAAAAAATTGAGGCATTGGAGAAAATTGATTCCGGGCCTGGTTCTCTCGCCAATCTAAAAGCAGACCAGGATATCGAGCTTTTCAGCAGCATCAGTTTTCGATCTTCTTTTTTTGCAGGATGGTCGTTTTTCAACGTCGGAATCACCAAACCCAATGCCCAACTTGAAAAAAACAGTTTTGTTTACGCGCTAAGTGCATTTTGTGCCTTCCTGGATATTGATCCTGAAGACGATGTTTCCAGTTGGGATGTGGACTACCTGGAACTTGGCGCCCCACGTAATTGTCAAGCTCTTCTTGGGGTTGCGCTTTCCTACCTGGCATTGGGCCAAAATCCAGATGCTGACAGCTGCTTCGAGCTGATTAAGAAACCAGGCAGCGCACTTTCAATTCAAAAACAAGTGGCGTTTTGGCAAGTTAATTCGCTGATGGAATTCGGTGACGTCGACGGGGCATTTCAAATGGCTAATGGCTACCTGGCCTCTGGCGATTTGTTGGACTCGAAACAACGGGGACAAATCGCTTTGGCCGTCATTCGATTTGCGTTTGCTAAAAAACAGCAATCGTCCACGGAAAGAAAACTGGGGTTACTGGGATTCAAGATCCTTACCCAACTACGTCAGTTCTTGCTGATCAACCAATTGATCAAAGACTATTCAGTTGCACTGCCTCGCCCTTCGTTTTATTCAGATTGGATCGAAGGGCAACGTCTCTACCAGGAAGCTGAAAAATCCGGACTGGTTAAGGATTACCAGGAAGCCGCAAAAACCTTGCAAACCGCCGTTAACCTCTACAAGAACATCCCGACCCTGGACTTGGAAACCTGCCGTTACCAGCTCGGGTGGGCCTACTACAAAGGTTCTCAATTCCCAGAAGCGGCTGAATGCTTTGAACTGGTGATCGATCCTATCGCTAGGCATGACTCGCAAACTGCGGCTACCGCAACCTGGATTCAGCACGATTGCTATCTCAAACAATCGCGAGACAACCCGGAAAATCTCAAGCGAGCACTAGCCATCTTGGAAAACCTGGTGACCCGATTTCCCGAATCTGAACTGGTCAAAAAGGCCAACCTGCAAATAATCAAACTGAAGCAAAACAGCATGAAAGCCGAAGCTGCCGTGGCAAAACTGAAGGAAGTGGTTTCGTCGTCGCCCAATGACGTTCTCTCAAAATATGAACTTTATCTTGCCCATTACCGGGCCTACCTTGGGCTGGTCAAAACAGGGAAGACCACGACATCGATCGAACTGGAAATTCAACAGCTGGCCGTCGAACTGGATAAGTTGATCTCCAAATTAACTGAAAATCAACAATTGAAATTGATCCTGGTTCAGCTGGACTTAATAGTCCGTAAAAACCTTGAAAATCAAAATGCCGTCAACACTCTGCTTTCAAAAGCAGAAGCAATTTCACCCCCGGTCACCAACAAACTACTACTGGCAGAACTCCATTACCGCCGGTTGCAAGTTGCCGAACATCGAAAAAATAACCGTGAGGCCAAGGAACATCTCCAGTGGCTGCTTGAGAATGGAAACGGCACACCTTACCAAAAAGCTGTGTTAGTAAATTATGCCAACCAGGTTGAACTCGAACTCAAGCAACCCCTGTTTGGTTCCGAACGAAAACGCGTTGTGGAAAAGGCGATCGACATCTACCAAAAAATCGCAAAATCTTCTGGTTATAACCGGCAATCGATTATGAACACCAAGAACTCACGCGTAGCGGTTTCTCGGCTCGCGACACTCATGGAAGAAATCAACAAACTGCAAGATGCAGCGAGTCATCTTCAGCTCCTGGTAGAAACTTACCCGACCAATGTGGCCTACTTGCAACGTTACGCCCGGGTATTAGTTCGACTCAAACAATTCACCAAGGCACTCCAACACTGGAGAAAACTTGCCCAAGGACTCAAGAAAGAATCCGAATCGTGGTTTGAAGCTAAATACCAGCTGATGCTTTGCCTTGCCAAAATCGATCCAAAATCGGCCAAAGCGCCCCTGTCACAATTTATGAGCCTTTACGATATTCCTCTGGAATGGAAACCAAGATTTGTTGACCTTTCGAAAGAACTGGCCGTTCAATAAATCAACA
>JAZABE010000860.1:0-5223 GCA_036137535.1 Planctomycetota bacterium
CACCCGAACACGACGTGCATCGGTTCGTTCCACATCCAGGTTCAATGTCTCGGTAAACCGAGAAAAAATCCAGGCGTCGATTCGCTGCACCAGCACATCAATATTCTTAAAGACAGCTTGATCCGTAAATTGCTTCCTCAGGGATTCTCTGAATTGAGTTTCAAGTTCCAGAATCCTGATATCCGACACTTTTACAACCTGCATATTTTCATAGTCACCATCCAGGTAAACCGAAATCGCTTCACTACTTCCCTTGTAGACTTCGTGCTGAAGTTTTTTAAGTAAACCACGGCTTAGATAGGGCTTAAGTGCCTCCTCAATAACGAGTTTTGTTTTTTCCAATTCCGCATCGTTTTCCAGCAACTCGGCCCTGAACTCCGAATAGTCTTTCTCCAACTCCTCGTCATTCTGGTTAACAGTCGCACCATCTTTTAGCGGGTAAAACTCTTTCCAAAGAACATCGGAATATTCCTGAGATCCGATGATCGCAAAAAGCTTTTCAATGATTTCGTTTTGCCGCAAAACCATTTTCGAGGGATCATTGCGATAAATACAGCGAATCTTGCTTGCAGCCGTTGCTCTCTTGTCGTTGGTTAATGCATCGTTCTTATAGGCAAAAACAACCCTCGCAACGATTTCCCGGTCTGGCACATACCGCGTCCGATAAGGAAACGGAGGCTCCCAGTGACCGGTACCCAACCAGATCGCCCACATCGCCGTCAAGCAAATCAAAACCCGGGCCCAGATTTCTACACGACGGAAATAAGCAACCAAACCCTCAATACGACTTGTGGGAAGAGCGAAAGCAAATCGATTACTTTTTTTCGGTACGCTACCGTTTGCGACCATTTGAGAATCTAACTAATTCAGCGTTAAGAATGCGACAGTTCCAGCGACAGCCACCTGAACAAAGTTACTTTGGGGAAAGCTACAACTAAAAGCTTAATCCCTGGATTACTATTGGTCGTAGGCCCGCACAATATCTTGAACCAATCGATGCCTGACAATGTCTTTTTTACTGAGTTTCACGATTTTAATGCCTTTGATATCCTTCAAACGGTTGGTCGCATCGACCAAACCGCTTTTCTGATCTTTCGGAAGGTCAATTTGAGTTGTGTCCCCTGAAACGACGACTTTGGAGTTGGTCCCCATACGGGTCAGAAACATTTTCATTTGGGCAACGCTTGTATTTTGCGCTTCATCCAAAATGATAAATGCATCATTCAACGTTCGACCTCTCATGTACGCTAATGGAGCCACTTCAATTACATCACGAGACATCAGCTGCTGAAGTTGATCGTAATCGAGCATTTCCTGGATCGCATCCAAAAGCGGACGCAGGTACGGATTTATTTTCGCATACAAATCACCGGGCAAGTACCCCAAGCTTTCACCGGCTTCAACTGCCGGACGAACCAACACTATTTTTCGCATTAATTTCGTTTTCAAAGCTTCCACTGCCATAGCGCTTGCCAGGTAAGTTTTCCCCGTCCCCGCTGGCCCAATGGCAAAAACGATATCGTGATCACGGATCGCATCGGCATACACCTGCTGTCCAGGCGTTTTGGGCCGCACCTCTTTTCCAGAAGAAACGATCTCTATCGCAGGTAAGGCAGCAAAGCTTTGCCCATCAACCGGTTCGTCACTCTCTTGGATCGCCCGAACCCGGGTGACCGTACCATGCTTTTCGGCCTCGGCACGCAACTCTTCCATTGTTCTCGTTGCCGCAATGACCTGTTCCGTGTTCCCACTGATTCTAATTTCGCTGTCGCGGTAGAGAATATCGACCCCATAGCGATGGCGGATTTCTCGCAGGTTTTGGTCGTTCAGACCAAAAATTTGAGTCGCCAACGGCGCCGAAATTCCGGCAATACGAGAAGTAAACATAGTTAATTCATTTTGACAGAAGTCACTGTCCAACGTCACCCGGCATCTTGCTTGAACTATTTTACTGATAAGTTCTCTGGATTTCTGCCCACGAGGGATGGCAGATTCAAGATGCTTTCAGGGCGAACGTAAATTTACCAGAAACAAACCGCAGCCCCGGGTCACCCCTAGTGGGAAAAATCAATCGTCAATCGACCTGACCCTTTTCTTTGGTTTCTTCTTGTTCTTGTTTGGTAAAACCTTTTTTTTAGGATAAGGAACCCCATTGATGTAGTTCAACCGGTCATCAACATCGCCACCACGAACCTTGGGTGCAAAATCACTTCGCTTAACTGGAAACTTGCCATCAAAAAAATCTTTGAACCAAACGACTGAATTCAGTGCCTCAACAGCTAAAACGGGATCTTCGGTCTGGTTCACAATGGCGACCAAGTTTTCCTGTGGATTGATTGCCCCAATTCTTCCCAGAAACTCTGCTGCCCGAACCTGAACAATTGGCTCTATCCCGTCCAACAACAATTTCGCACGCACTGAAAATTCTGAGGCTTCATTACCAAATGAGGTGCAGACCATAAGGCCCCAGTAACGTTCCATTGCGTCCGGGGAGTTAAGCGCCTTTTCTATCCCCTCCCGGGCCAATTCATAATCTTCTAGTTGCAAATCAGCAATTGCCATTAAACGGGCGATCGTTTTTTGGTTCTTTTGCCCAAATCCAACAGGGTCTCGCATCGCATGCTTGACCAAGTGGCTTTCCGGAAAAAAACTTAAATCAGGTAGGGAACGCATTCGGTTTTGCAGCCGTGTCCGCAATCGAATTAAAACTTGCGAATGTTCTACAGCATGTGCGAGATTTTTCACTTCATGGGGATCGCGCTCAACATCAAATAACATTTCGACAGGTTTGGACTGATAAAACTGCAATCGGGGACCCTCGAGTTTTTGATCATAAAACAGCTGCTCCCATTCTTGATAAGCCAACATTTTATACCGGTAAATATTTTGCAATCCGTCTGGCAAATAAGGCTGATAACATCGGAGATAATGGTACTTACCCACACGCAGCGATCGCACCAAGTCATACTTTTCATCGAACCGATCTGCATATCCAAACGACTCGTTACGGGCGTTGACCTCTTCCAGGCTCGTCTTTTTTCCCAGAAACGGTTTACCGTCAACGCCAGCCGGAACTTCAATTCCCGCCAGATTCAAAGCCGTGGCGCCGAAGTCAACAAATTCAACGGTTCCCTGAACCCGGTCACCTCGATTGCCTTGGTCTGAGTTCTGGTGGTTGCTAGGCAGACGGATGACCAGTGGAACATGCAATCCAGACTCGTAGGCATACCCTTTTCCTCGGGGTAACACGCCACCATGATCACCAAAGTAAAAAACAAAAGTATCCTCCAGCAGGCCATCTTGTTTGAGTTTGGCAATCGTCGAACCCACAATCTTATCGATCCCTTGGATTCGGTCGTGATATCGGGCTTGGGTGTACCGAAACAAGCGAGTGTCAGGGAAATAGGCAGCCAGCCTCATTGTATCGGGATTTGCCAGAGTCTTTTCGTTTTCAAAGATCTCCCGGTTGAAGTGGAGGGAACTCTCATGCGAAAGTGCATGCGATTCCATGTGAAAAAATGGCTGCGATTGATCCGGCCGATTTCGCCAAGTGGCTTTCCGCGAAGATTCATCCCAAACACCTTTTCCTTCCATGGCGTTATAGTCTTTTTTCGAATTATTGGTGGTGTAATACCCTGCCTGTTTCAAATAGGCAGGAAACATTTGCAAACCTGCAGGTAGCGGAGCCAATTTGTACCTTCGGTGAAATTGCGTCCCAATCCGTGGTCCATAACACATCGTCGCGAGTGTCGTTCGTGCAACGGAACAAACAGGAGCGTTGGAAAACGCATTATCAAAAGTCAAACCCTCCTTCGCCATGGCTTCAATATTTGGAGTCTTTGCCCCACCCGGAAAAAAATGAGACATGTAATGAATCGAGTTATCTTCAGAAACAATCCAGACAATATTGGGACGCTTGTTTGCATCTCCACCGGGAATTGCCTCGGCCGACATTTTGGGCAAAAACAGGAAGCTACAGAGTAAAACAAGAAGACCGTTTTTCAAATCAAATTTCATGAGTGGGTTCAACCGAGATAGCTTCAAAGAAAACACAAGAGGTTACCGGTTGGACGGAGTTGACCAAAACAGTCAAACTTCAATTCCCTTTTTGGGAAACCCGCCGCAAACCATTCCATTAATTCCAGTTGTACTGAAAACCACTTACTTTGCAAATTGGCTTCTCAACTGATCTTCGGACAGGGCCACCCAATACAAACCAAGATTGTCAATCCAACCTTTAAATCGATAGCGGTTCTCGCCCGCCTTCGAGCCGATACACGATTCATTGTCGGAAGCCTTGAAATCGGGAATTGTCAGGTTGGTCGATATCGGCTTTCCATCGATCCAAATCGATGATTTGGTTTTCCCCAAGATGACCGCAACTTCATGCCAATGCTGATCGTTCAGTGAACTACCGTAGGATTCGTTGCTCAAGACACCATCGCCGCCCAGCCGAATACTACCTTTATCGATCGCAACAACTAACAAGTTCTTGAGCGAAAAAAGGTACATTTTTTCACCTCCCTGCTGACCGACTTTGAATTTGCATAAGATGGTCAATTCCCTGATCGTGTCAAAAGCGTCTTCACGGTCGACAACAATGTGGCTTTGGTCAGAAAGCTTGATAAGGCCACCATCTCCGCGATTTTCCCATTTGACTCCGGCCAATCGAATCGGGGCCAAGCCTCCCAAACGATCATTGTCGTTGACCGGGGCGTCAAAATGAAAAAAACCAATTGTCTGATCAATCGGCTTGAACCCCTGGACCTCTGGTAAACGGTCCTGGTTAGACTTCGGAGCAATCACAGCTCCCCCTTTTTCAGGAGGATTTTCGCTTTTCAATTTGACCTTTGCTTGTTCCTCCAAGGGAGAAATAAGCCGCTGATTGAGATTCTTTTGAGGAAGAATTTTTTGACTGGTGATTTCAGGCAGGTTTTCAGAAGTCCGATCTTCAATCTCGATTGGCCCCGTAGAGCGGCAGGATGTTTTGGCAATCATTACCCACAAGATCGCGACCAAACAAATCCCGCAACTGCCCCACATGATTTTGTCCAAAACAACTTTTACTTTTTGATCGGTCGCCTCTTTAGCGCGTTGAGATTCAATTCTTCGATTCTGGAGATCTGAATTAAGATCCGGGACCAAACCGGGCTTGGCTGCATGAGGTTTGGTTTCACGAGGTTTGGCCTGGTTGATTTTTTTAATGTTGGGCGGTGAGCTCCC
>JAZABE010000861.1:0-1173 GCA_036137535.1 Planctomycetota bacterium
TGCCTGTTGTCTGGAGTACTTGCATTCCAAAGAAATGGTTCATCTGAAATTAACTCCTGACAAAGTGTTAATCAGTGCTGAAGGTCAGGTGAAACTATGTGACTTGCGGTTGAATCGTGCCAAAAAATTGCGTTGGGATTCAGTGCGGAAAAAATCGATGGATGGTGCAGCGTACTTGCCACCGGAACAATTCACGGGTGAAAAAGGGACAGAGAAATGTGATCTCTACGCTCTCGGTGTGATTTTCTATGAAATGTTAACTGGAAAACTGCCGCACACGGCGGATTCTTTTTCCGCCCTCGCAAAATTGAAGCTAAAAAAGCCGGCGCCGCTGGTTTCGCAGTACACGCTCGATGGTCCGATTTGGATGGAGCAAATCGTACAATCCCTCTTGCAAACCAATCCAGAGGACCGCCCCTTTGGTGTCCGTTCGGTAATTGTGGCTCTCGATGATGTTCGGAAAGCCGATCGGGAAAGGACTGGAGTTGCTGAAAAATTGATATCTGGTTTTAGTCCGCTGACGGCGGGTAAAGATCGTTCCGAGGCTCGCAAGGTGTTGGGATTAAAAAGCAAAAAACACGAAAGGGTGAACGGTCCGTTTCTGAAGAGCACTGGGTTTCTTTTGACTTCACTGTTGATGCTTTTGTTGGTGATGGGCTTGGCGTTGGGTTATGGAATGCGTGCGAATTCACCCAGGCAGTTGTATGCACGGGCCGTCCAGCAGGTCGACGATGAAAATAATTTTGGTGCACAAAAAACACTTCGACAATTGCTGGAACGGCCAGAAAACGAATACACCGAGAATGCAGAAATATTGTTGGTTCAATTGCGAGCGGAAAAATTAATGGAACGGGCTGAACATCACCCTCAGTGGTCGAAAACCAAGGCCAACACCGACCCCGCAACTTTAGAGTTTTTCCGAGCCTTTGAATTGGAGCGAATGGAACGGTTTAGTGAAGCGATTCATGCCTATGAAACGTTGCTGTCACTAGTTTCCTATGAAAATTTGGAAGAGCGGCATTTGGTCAATTTGGCAGTGCAAAGAATGCAGGACGTGGAGGAATCCCGAGTTGAAAAAATTCGGAAAGACATTCGTGAGGGTGAGTCTCAAAAAGAAAGTGAAGCGAGTGTGGTTCAACCCGGTCTAGTGAATCCGTCCCAGGCTGTCGAAAC
>JAZABE010000862.1:0-8774 GCA_036137535.1 Planctomycetota bacterium
GTTTTCAGCTGGTTACAAAACTTGGGCGATGTTGAAATCGAAGAAATGAACCGTGTATTCAACATGGGCATCGGCTTGGTGCTGATCGTCGATTCTGCAAATGTCATCAACATGATCACGACCGTGCAAGAAGCCGGATTCGAGTGTTTTGAGATTGGGCACTGCGTTAATCGGTAATCCAGTTTTTCACTGAGACTCTCTCGCCTGGCAACCGACGATTTAACCCAAAGAGCTGAATTGAACTTTCGGAGATCAAATTTCCGTGCTGGCTGACGCCTGACTTCTTTCACCCAAATCGCGGTCCAGATCAATCAATGCCGAAGGGTCGTCTTTGAGTATTTGGAATCTCGCTGCAATATCTCTAACCGTTTTTTCTTCTTCAACCTGTTCGGAGATAAACCACTGGAGCTCTACCAAGGCCGCAAATGCTTTTTCATTATGAGCAAGTTCATAGAGGCGATCGATTGACGCACTCACTGCAATTTCATTTTCCAAGGCACACTGAAAAACCTCTGGAATCGTCGCAAAATCTGCTTTCGGAGCCTCGATCGGCCTAAGGACGACTGGGCAATCGCGATCTAGCAAAAAGCTTCGAAGCCTCATTGCATGGTCATTTTCCTCCTGGCTCTGAAGCAGTAACCAGTTTGCACAGCCCGGAAAATTGTGAATACCACAATAGGACGACATCGCCAGATAGGTATAGGATGATGTGAACTCCATATTGATCTGGTCGTTGAGTGCTTTTTGGACAATTTCGCTTAACATGATCACACCTTTACCCGGTTCGCGGACATCTCAAGCGAACCAGCATACGAAAAAGCCAACGATCGCACAGGTGGACTTTTGAATTTCCCACGCAAACACTGGGTAAAAACCTCGCTTTTTTCCAATAATGCCAGGATTTAGGTTTGAAGGGCGTTCCTAGGAAACCGGTGTTTTTTACCCGGTTCTCCCTCATTCTCAGCAACGGTTCCCCTTTACTACAGGTAGAACCAGACGGTAGTATGAAAGGCCTTTTGTGTTAAAATCGCCAGCGTAGCTTCAATTGGCAGAGCACCGCATTCGTAATGCGGGGGTTGCGGGTTCGATTCCCGCCGCTGGCTTTGAGATAAAAGATTTTCCCCAACCAAACACACCGATTCACTTTCTCCAAGAAAGTGGTTTCCTCAAATAAATTCGGAGCATTTTTGGATGTCTGAAATTCAGATTGTAGACCTTCGTGAGATCTTCCTGTCAAACAGTTCTTTTGGCCCTCGTGAAATCGAGGAAATTAAAAACGAGATCTCGGGAAATTATGCCCAGTTTTCAGTTTTAAAAGAAGTCATTGCTGAAATGGCAATGATCACCGAACGCACACCTGCCTCCTCGGTCAAACTCGGAGTCGCCTATTACATCTTGGGCAATTACCACAAGTGCACTGAAGCACTCACCAATGCCGACAGTGGAGCAGTTGCTAATTTCTATTTGGGAAAAGCCTATTTCGCTTTGGAAGATTACCCGAAGGCAATCGCTGCCTACGAAGCATCCACCAAGGGCGGATATGACAAGGATTTGTGTAACCTGGGCATCGTAGAAGCAATGCGTTACTCGGACCAAGTAGAGCCAGCCATGGAAATCCTTGACCAAATGTTCGGTTCGATTGAACAAACGGCTGAGTACCGATATCAACGGGGTGCAACCGTGGCAGCGGTCGGTGGTAACCCTCAAGAAGTAGTCGCCTTGTATGAAAAAGCGATTGAATTGGACCCAGGACATCCCGGAGCACTGTTTGGCTTAGGACTGGAAAATGACCGTCGTGGCAATGATGAAATGGCCATTAGCCTTTATCAACGGGCAGCTTCGGTCTTCCCGACTAATGTTGGATCCCTGTTAAACCTCGGGCTCTTATACGAAGACCTCGACCAAAACGAACAAGCACGACGTTGCTACGAGAGAATTCTGGATGTTTTCCCTTCTCATGAACGCGCCCGCCTCTACCTACGGGATGCCATGGCATCCGGGGATGAGTGGGACTACAACAAGCAAAAAGAAGAGGAACGGATTCGAAATGTACTCAAAACTCCAGTTACGGATTTTGAACTTTCGGTTCGAAGCCGAAACTGCTTGGAGAACATGGGAATCAATGCCTTGGGCGATTTGACCAAGATTTCGGAATCCGAGTTGTTAAGCAGCAAAAACTTCGGTGAAACCTCGCTGGTGGAGATCCGCGAGATGCTTTCCGCCAAAGGGCTTCGCATCGGGCAACATTCATCAGAGTCTGTCCAACAGGACGAGCCAGTCGACACCTCACACCTGACACCCGATGAACAAGCCTTGTTGGATCGTCCGATTAGCGATCTCAACCTCTCGGTGCGAGCTCGGAAATGCATGAACCGACTGGGAATGGCCAACATCGGAGAATTGATTCGAAAATCCGGTGACGATTTACTCGAATGCAAAAATTTCGGTGTCACCAGCCTCAACGAAATTCGTGAAAAACTGGAACAGGCCGGATTAAAGCTACGGGGCGATTGAGCCTTGGTCGCTACCAAAGCGTGAAATCAACTTCTTTTTCTTTCGAGCTTCAACACGTCGACAAACACACCGGCGCCCGCGCAGGATTGCTCCGGACTCCCCATGGAGAAATCCCGACTCCTGTCTTTATGCCAGTGGGGACGATCGGCTCAGTCAAAGGGCTGACTCCAGAACAAATCCAGTCTACCCGCGCGAGCATCGTTCTCTGCAACACCTACCACCTGGCCCTGCGACCAGGTGAAAACATTGTCGAGGAATTAGGAGGATTACACCAGTTCATGGATTGGGACGGACCGATCCTGACCGACAGTGGTGGATTCCAAGTTTTCAGTCTATCCAACATGAATCAGGTGACTGAGTCCGGTGTTGTGTTCCGTTCTCATATCGATGGATCTAAAATCGAAATCACACCTGAGCGATCCATTGAAATTCAACAAAAACTCGGAAGCGACATTGCCATGGCCTTTGATCATGTCGTGGAATTACCCAACACTTTCTCCGAAATCAAACAAGCGTGTGATCGTTCAACCCGGTGGGCAGAACGGTGTCGACAGGTTGCGAATCATCCTTACCAGGTGATTTTCGGCATTGTTCAGGGGGGGCTGGAAGCCGTGCTAAGGCAAAACTCCGCCCGAGAGCTGGTCAGCATGGATTTTCCCGGTTATGCCATTGGCGGGTTGAGCGTTGGAGAAACCCCGGAAGAAATGTACCAAACTTTGGAAATCAGCTGTCCCGAGCTACCGGTCGAAAAACCCCGATACCTGATGGGGGTTGGCCGACCGGAAGACCTGCTCGAGTCGGTTGGACGGGGAATCGACCTGTTTGACTGCGTAATGCCGACTCGAAATGGACGAAATGCATTGGCCTTTACCGATTCTGGCCCCATCCGGTTTCGCAACAAAAGACACGAAAAAGACCCAAATCCGATCCAAAAAGGGTTCGAATCGGCCGTTTCCCGGTTTAGCCGGGGGTACATTCGGCATCTCTTCCAAGCCAAGGAAATGCTGGGACCCATCATTTTGTCGATCCACAACCTGACGTATTACCAGAAACTGATGCAGGAAGCCCGCCAGTCAATTTTGGCTGATTGTTACGGGGACTTTTTGGCTAAAAAACACCGGAATTGGCAGTCCTCTAGCCTGTCCCCGTGAACCCGAAAGCGGACCGAGGTAGCTCTTGCTCCTTGATAGCAAAGGCCTTATGATTACTCAATTACCAATCTAGTGCCGGTAGTTTTGCTACCGGTCTTTTTCATTTTAGCAACTCGCTTGGTGTTTCGGGGTTGCGGCGGCGACTGGACCATGAATCTACCCACTATTTACGAACTGGCAGCTTTACCTCTGCTTTTTGCCCAAGAAAAGGCAGAGAACCTAGGTGCTGAAGAAAATGCAGCCGGTGGAGATGGGCAGGTTTTTGACGGTCTTTGGTTACCCATTGGGATCATGTGCGTTGTGTACTTGTTCATCATGATGATTCCCCGTAGCGGAGACAAAAAAGCACGTGAAATGCTTGATAAGCTCAAAAAGCATGATCGTGTCATTACGGCAGGTGGTATTTTTGGAACTGTAACCACGGTTCGCAAAGAAGATCCGTTCGTCATGCTGCGTGTGGATGATTCCGGGAACACTCGGCTCAAGGTGCTCAAAACTTCGATCAGCCGTGTAATCACGGGTGACGAAAAAAGTGAAAAAGACGCTAGTGAACCGGATGGCTCAAACGAATTAAAATCGGTTTAAGCCCCACCCGAATTTCCAACTTAAGTAGTCATATTAAACGAAACGAACTATGGATTTGCTGTCGTTAGTTGCGCAAACAGTGGAACCGGCAAGGTTTTACGAAACCTCTTGGTTTGCGGCCACAATGCTTGCTGTAATCGTCTTGTCTTCCTGGGGCATTGGTTGGTTTATTTCCAGATCTGTTCAAATGAACGAACAACTCTGGCGATTGGCGCTCATTGCGTTTTCCGTGATCTTCTCCAGCTATTACGTCTCCATGAACTGGCCCCCTCGGTTTGGTGTCGATCTCAAGGGTGGAGTCACGTTTATCGTAGACCTCAACCTGGACAACAATCCGGAAAAGGTCGTCCAGAAATATCTTCTGAACGACACGAGTCTTGACGGAAAAATTTCGCAAGAGGAATTCCCGGCAGCCGAAGCCCGAACATTCAAGCGAATTGATAAAGACAACGATGGATTCGCAACTGCCAATGAAATCCGTGAATTTGCCAAACAGCAGAGCGAAGAAGATGGGCAAGTTAAGGAGACGGTTGAAAATGTAATTGACCAACTCAAAAAACGAATTGACCCGTCAGGCATTTATGAAGTTGAGTTGCGAGCGCTTGGCAGTGACCAGATTGAAATCACAATCCCGGATGCCGACGAATCTGAATCCAACAGGATTTTCGAACGTATCAAGAAAGCCGGATACCTCCAATTTCGAATCATCGCCAAAACTTCACAAACTGAACACAAGTCGGTCATTGATGCTGCCAGAAATCAAGCCAGTGGGACCAATCCGGACCTGAAGGTGAGAAACGAAGTCCGCAGTTTGGACCGGGTGATCGGCCGCTGGGTCAACGTCGGCCGGTTGGATGCAAAACGCGCCAAGCAGCTCAAACGAGAAAATCGGCCCTTCCGATTTACCATTCCGTTTTCCCAAGGATCGCTGGATTGCCTGATTCGCAACTCGGCGACCGGCGATATCGTTGATAACATTCCTCAATCACCCTCAAATTTCAAAGGTGATGAAGCCGAAGACAAGACCGAAAAGGCGGTACGGTTCAACGGTAGCCAGAAATTAAGAGCCGCGTTTTACGCTGATTGGTGGGCGGAAACCCAAATGCAGGATTACCCCAACGCAGAAATGCAAATCCTGGTCATTGAACCCCCGGAACGTGAAAATGTCGAAGGGCAAGACTTGGTCCCGTCATTGGTCAGGCAAGGAATTGATCGAACCGGCCGTCCAGCAGTCGAGTTTACCCTCAAGCGGGCCGGAGTTCCCAAATTCAGCCGCCTAACCGGGAATAACATCGACAGTCCGCTGGGCATGATCCTTGATGGGGAATTACTTTCGGCCCCCAACATCAATAGCAAGATTTACAAAAACGGTATCATCGAGGGTGATTTTTCATCCAAAGAGGTTCAAGACCTAATCAGTATTCTCAAAGCGGGTCAATTGAAAACCACCCTCCAAAGTCCGGACGGTGGTGGCGACAAAATTGATTCGACAATGGGACAGGAAATGAAAGATAAAGGATTCTGGGCGATCGGTGCATCCTTCGTCTTAATCTTGATCTTTCTGGTCTTTTACTATCAAATCGCCGGCATTGTCGCCTGCCTTGCTCTGGTTCTTAACCTGCTGATGATCCTGGCAATCATCATGATGCTCAAGCAACCGCTAACGCTCAATGGACTGGCAGGGCTTGTTTTGACGGTTGGAATGTCAGTCGATGCCAATGTCTTGATTTTTGAACGCATCCGAGAGGAGCTGAGCAAAGACGCAACACTGCGCATGGCGATTCGCAATGGTTTTCAACGGGCAACCACGACTATTGTCGACGCAAACATCACGACATTCATCACAGCGTTTATCCTCTACGTCATCGGGAACGAACAACTCAAGAGTTTTTCAGTCGCGTTGATGCTCGGAATCCTGCTGAGTATGTTTACAGCTATTTTCTGCTCCCGGGTCATCTTTGATATCTTCGAAAAGAAGCGGTGGCTCAAAACACTTGGCAAAAACCGATTGTTCAGCAACACCCGTATTAATTTCATGGGTAAACGGGGAATTGCCTTTGTCATTTCGATCGCCTTTATCGCGGTGGGCATTGGGGCGATTTTCGTCCGCGGGAATTCCATGTTGAACCACGACTTGGCCGGCGGCTCCATGGCACGACTCGTATTCGCTAATGCCACTGACAAAAGCGACATCGATGCGGAATTGAAGAAAATCAGTCAGGCCAACCCGATCAATGGATCTCCCGCAGTAATCACTTCCGCTGAAGTCAGATCAACCACTCGTTACCCGGATAAGACTTATTACCGGATTATGAGCAACTGGAAATCCCAGGGCGATACCTCCAAGTCACTGGCAATCTTGCTGAAAGAGGCTTTCGGTGACAAGTTGGCCAAAAGTACCATTCAGATCACTGATGTCCAAACAACAGGTTCTGCCACCCAATCTGCCACCCAACCGGATGCCAATGCCGGGCAGGAAACCGCACCTGGGAAAGGGAAACCACCTGAGGATTCAACAAACGCCGTCGCTCCAAATCCGCCTCAGAAAGCTCCAGACGCAGCCCCCGAAAACTCAAAAGAAAAAAGCGAACCACCTGCCAACGGTTCTGAGCCCTGCGGCGGTAATTTCCAACAGGACCAACCCTCAGCCAATGCCCAGCCTCAGGAGCCCAAAACTCCAAACCCTGCGGCCCCTTCCGTTTCCCAGGCGGCTCCTGCCGAATCGCCACAGGAAAAGACCACAGAAACATCAGAGGGTGAAAAACAGGATCCCGTTGACTTGACATCCGGGTTTGACAGCCCGGAACCGGCTGCACCCAAAGCCGGGATTTTCAAAACCAAAGCCACGATTCAATTCAGCTTAAATGTTGACGCGACGTTCAAAAAGAAATTCGCATCATTAAAAAGCGATTTCGTCGATGCCGCTCAATCCCTCCAATTCGATAACTACAGTCGAAACAACATCCGACTCCGCGACCCCAGCGGAAATGAAACGTTCGTCGAGTTTGAAAAATCAATCGGCGAAGACACTGGTTATGAATCGGACGTCTGGGAGGTCGAGATTACCACTCAGGGCGCCGACCATGGTTCAAGAATCCTAGACGCCATGCAAGCACAATACAACGGCCAGATTTTCTTACCCCAGGCAAAAGAAGTGGGCGAACGATTTGCTCAAAAAGCCTGGCTACGTGCTTTCGCTGCGATGATCGCAAGCCTGGTTGGAATTGTTGCTTATATCTGGATTCGATTTCAACGAGTTTCGTTTGGCTTGGCAGCAGTTGCCGCTTTGATTCACGATGTACTCGTCGTCGTAGGTGCCATCGCAGTCAGTTTTTGGCTCAAGGATGCCCTGGGCATTATTCTCGTCGAAGATTTCAAGATCAGCTTGGCCGTCATCGCCGCGTTACTGACTATCATTGGCTATTCCCTTAACGATACGATTGTTGTGTTTGATCGCATTCGTGAAGTGCGGGGAAAAAATTCGGAACTCAACGGTGACATGGTCAACCGAAGTATCAATCAAACTTTGAGCCGTACTATCCTGACGTCGCTAACGACCTTTATCGTTGTTGTCATTCTTTACGGTGCCGGTGGCGACGCCATCCACGGATTTGCTTTTGCCCTCGTGGTGGGAGTCATTGTCGGAACTTATAGTTCCATCTTTGTCGCATCACCAATCCTGCTGTTGTTAATGAAGGGTGACCTGGAAGTCGATGACGAGCTGGCAAACGAATAATTGACGTCCTCAATCACCTGAGAAAGCAAACCTCTTCTTGCTTGGAAGCTCGCAGGTCATTTGCCGACTTGGCCGGAGAAATCGCCGCATCCAACCCAGCCGCATCCAACCCAGCCGCATCCAACCCAGCCGCATCCAATCCACCGGACCTCCAAGCGGTAGTGGATTGGCGAAAACCAGACCGGCGGTCACGAACTTCGGTACCGCTAGGTTGGCGAGCAAACGACGGCCTCTAGAGAATTCCGGTAACCGTTTCTGTGACCGGCTGGAGACTGGGTGGCTTGAGCTCCAGAAAAATCCTGGTGACGTGATAAAAAACCGGTGCTGCGAAACAGACCGAATCTATTCGGTCCAAGACACCGGCATGTCCAGTCACCAGTGTCCCGTAGTCCTTGACACCCCGATCGCGTTTAATGGCTGACATCGTAATACTCCCTGCAAAGCCCATTACGGAAATGATCAGCGCCATGCACCCCGAACCAAACCATTGAAATGGCGTGATCCGATCCGAAAAGATCATGGGAATCAGCATCCCGATCAACGAGGTGCAAACACAGGCACCAAAAAAACCTTCCCAGGTTCGAGTCGAGTTAATAGTGGGCGCAATGACCTTTCGCCCAACCATCTTATCCCAGATAAACTGCATCACATCATTCACCTGGACTATCACCACAAAATAAAACAGCAGACCCACGTTATCGTAACGCCACGGTTCAAGAACACCGGTTTGAGGGTTCCAGGTATTCAGTTTCATGTACAAAAGGGCAGGAGCATAGCTCAAAGCGTAA
>JAZABE010000863.1:0-1534 GCA_036137535.1 Planctomycetota bacterium
GCCAATTTTGTACCCGGTTACGGGGAGTCGACCGGGGAAAGAATTGTTGAACATCCCGATGTTTCGCTGATCGTGTTCACGGGTTCCAGGCAGGTAGGGTTAGCGATCAATGCAAAAGCTGCAGAAGTCAGCACCCAAGGAACCCCGATGGTAAAACGCGTGATCGCCGAAATGGGCGGAAAAAACTCGATCATCGTTGACACTGATGCAGACCTAGACGAAGCAGTCTTGGGAACCGTCCACTCAGCCTTTGGTTTCCAGGGACAAAAGTGTTCGGCCTGTAGCCGAGTGATCGTCGTTGAAACGGTTCACGATACGTTTGTCGAAAGGCTGAGGGAGTCCATCAAGAGCCTGGTGGTAGGTCCGGCGGAACATCCGGCGACCAACGTTGGTCCGGTCATCGATCAAGAGGCTCAAAACAAGATCAATGCCTACATTGAAGCTGGAAAACAGGAGGGAACGCAAATTGTCTCGGTTGATGTTTCCTCGATGGCAGAAACCGGTTTTTTTGTAGCTCCGGCAGCTTTCTCTGACATCGACTCCAACGCCAAGATCGCCCAACAGGAAATCTTTGGCCCAGTGCTGGCAATTATCAAGGTCAAGGACCTCGATGAAGCGATCCGTGTGGCCAATGACACTGAATACGGCCTGACCGGTGGTATTTTTTCCCGGAGTCCAGAGGTCCTCCAACGGGTCAAACGCGAATTAATGGTTGGAAACATCTACCTGAACCGAGGAATCACTGGAGCCTTAGTCGGGAGGCAACCCTTTGGCGGTTTCAAAATGTCAGGTATTGGCAGTAAAGCGGGCGGAAGTGATTACCTGAGACAATTTGTCCTACCTCGCACGATCACTGAAAATACGATGCGACGGGGATTTGTTCCTCCGGAATCCAACTGATTGGCATCCCGCTTGGATGCCTTAGACCAAGCCACGGCAATGCTTTCAATTCGCCAATGTGAATCGAGCCCCGATGATCAATCCAAGATTGTCTCGATCGGTTAATCGGCTCAGACCGTTTACGAGTAGTGTTTCAGGATTTTCTGGCAGGCTCCCCAGTAGGAAGCACCAAAAAGATTGAGATGGTTGAGATAGTGGTACAACTGGTAAATTGGCAACCGATCTTCAAACCCGGAATCCAGTGGGTAGCACTCCTGGTAGGCCGAAAAAAAATCCGAATCAAAACCACCAAACATCGTCAGGATCCCGAATTCAGCTTCGCGGTCCGCCCAGTAGGGAGCCGGGTCGATCAGGTAAGGTTCGTGGTTCAGACCCACTATGTAATTGCCACTCCAAAGATCTCCGTGAATCAAGCTTGGTCTTGCTTCCCGGTTGATTTGGCTTCTGATGTTCTGTAGGACGCGTTCTCCAGAACGACTCAATAAAGAAAACCCATTTTGAACAGCCAGTTCCAACTGATATTTAAGCCTCTTTACCATGAAAAATTCCACCCAGTCGTCTGACCACAGGTTAAGCTGTTGCGTACTTCCCAGGTAGTTATTCGCCTGGAAACCAAACCGGTCCTGCGCCCGGT
>JAZABE010000864.1:0-11643 GCA_036137535.1 Planctomycetota bacterium
GACCGCTGGTGTCTTTGCGCCTTGCGATACAAAGAAGCTTATGAGTCAGGAAATGCACCTCGTGTTAACCTTCGCGCGACGCATATTTCAACGTTGGAATTCATCGATCTCGAAGTGCTTCAGGCACACGCTGTCGAAGATCAATGACACCAAATTTACGCAGGGGTGTGGTGAAACCAAGCAAGAATCCTGACAACGGTTTGGGTATTGTGTTGTTGCTTCACGCTAACAATCGGGTAGATTCCTGATCGGTGCGTTCAGGATTTCATGAATTGATTTTTGATCAACGGTTGCAAGCTTGTTGACAACTCCGGATTGGTCTTGCTCGGTCAGCCTGACCCATCGTCGACGATGCAACTGGTATCATAAGTTCTGACCTGCCACCGCTGAAAGGGTTTTCATGAGAGAATCAAAGTTGGAGCCATTTGAATTTATTGAATTCCAAAAAATTCCCGGAGTTCCCTGTCCCTGTGGGACCGCAAAACGGGGTTTGGAGGATGCCCCCGATTTTCCCGGGACCGTTCATCTCACAGAGATTAGTGTGGATGCTGAGAAGCACTTTCACAAGGAACATGCAGAAGTCTACTTTTTCTTACATTGTGAGAGCGGGGCAAAGATGGAGCTGAATGATGAGATTTACACAGTAAGAGCCGGTGATTGTGTTCTGATTCGACCCGGGACGGTTCACCGGGCAGTAGGGAAAATGACGGTTTTGATCATTTCGATGCCTAAATTTGACCCGAAAGATGAATACGTTGTCGGGCATTGCACCTAGATTTCCATCCTTGCAACTTCCCACCGCGGACCTTATCCTGAAATGACCCTTAAAACTATTGGACAGGATCAAAGTGTTCAGCATTCGGTTTGCGTTTTTGGCGTCAATTTCGATTATTTCCCTCCTGAGTGGTTGTTTAAGCCAGGATTTTGAGCGACAATCCTTAGCCAAGTACAGAACTAATAACGCATCGACGTTTGTTGGTTTTGATCCTGTTGGCGCTGAGGATTTGATCCCGAAGCCTGTTAGTTCGCAGAGAGTTGCGAATGGTTCCGGTCGGTTCACAGGGCCGGGAGGTGGTCGGTTCACGTCGCCTGGTGGAAGATTCACATTTCCGGCGGGAAACCGGTTTACGAGTCCGGGAGGAGCGATCGGAAGAGGTGGACAGTTTTCATTTCCGAGAGGTCGTTTTTCATCACCGGGAGGTAACTCAAATTTTCGCAACAACGCGAGATTTACTTGGCCGCGACAAAACGCTCGTAATGGTTTTACCCAACCCAGCTCGGGGTTGACTTGGCCCCGAAAAAATTCAGGAAGATTCACTCGACCCCGTAAGTAAACGAGAGACGATCACTAGATGACGGAACTAATCGCTCAGCTGAAACAGATTGCCATAGGAGATGGACTGAACCCATCTCACGTTTATGTTATGGCCCGAGTTGCTTTTGCATTTATTGTTGGGCTTGTGGTTGCCGCCTTCTTTATTTAGAGCTGGATTGTGTGATTCGATGCTTGTTTAAGTAGTCCCGTCACTTTCTTGCCCCAGTTCTGATCGCCCGCGCAGGGGTGGTTTGACAGTTCGTCTGGCTTCAGGACAACGCCACGCGGTTGTGCGATCCGTTTGCACCGCATGGCATCGGCGTTACTTCGTCTGGATCAATCGGTTGGCCTTGAAAGAGAACTTGGTTTTGCAGGGATTTGCTGGAAAATAATTCGTCGAACAGGTAAAAATGGGGATAAAATAAATTCTTTCAGGATCTCATCGATGAGCTGGCAAAAATCCCAAACGGTTTACACCATTTTTTTTCTCTTCGCACTTGCGGCCCATGATTTAGCCTGTTGTGCACAGCAGTCACGGGATGAAAAAACAAACTGGTACAAGGGGAACCTGCACACGCATTCTCTCTGGAGTGATGGAAACGATTTTCCGGAAATGATTGCCAAGTGGTACAAAGATCATGGGTATCACTTTCTCGGGATTTCCGATCACAACATTCTCAGTAAAGGTGTGAAGTGGATGCCTAAATCCGCAATCGAAAAGCGCGGAGGAAAAGGTGGTCCGCAACGGTATGAGAAAGTGTTTGGGGAAAACTGGGTCGTCAAAAGAACCAGTAAAGGGACCGTTGATTATCTTCTCAAACCGTTGCATGAGTTTCGTTCGTTGTTTGAGGAACCCGAAAAATTCCTGATGATCCAGTCGGAGGAAATCACAGATCATTTTGGCAGTCTGCCCATCCACATTAATGCGACGAACCTGGAAGACCTGATTAAACCACAAGGGGGCCAAGATGTTCGGGAAACCATGGCCAATAACTTGCGGGCAATTAAAAGACAACAAGAGAGAATTGGCCGGCCCATCTTTGCCCATGTCAACCATCCCAACTTTGGTTGGGCGATTACTGCGGAAGATATGGCGGCGGTCAAAGAAGAAAAATTCTTCGAAATCTACAACGGACATCCTGGTGTCCGGCAGTTGGGCGATCCAGACCACCCGAGCTTGGAGAAGATGTGGGACATTGCCAACACCCTGCGGATTGAAAAGATGAAGATCGATCCGCTATTCGGCATTGCCACCGATGACGCGCATAATTATTTCGGTACGACCGGCGCGTCCGTGGGGCGAGGATGGGTGATGGTTGCTGCCAACCGTTTGACGGCTTCCAGTATTGTCAATTCACTTGAAGCGGGAAACTTTTACGCTTCTAGCGGAGTCCGCATTGAATCGTTTGGATTTGACTCCAAGAATAAAAAATACTGGTTGAAAATCCAGCCTCAGGATGGTGTTGAATTTAAAACAGAATTCATTGGCACCAAGAAGCAAACTGTGTCCCAATCGAGCCAAAAGATCGGAATCACTTTGTATGCGTCCCAGGACCTTAGCCCCAGCTACCAATTCAAGGACGATGATCTCTATGTTCGCGTTCGAGTCACGTCCAGCCAAAGTCACCCCAATCCATCGATTAAGCGGCAAAGGCAACAAGCTTGGCTACAACCGATCTGGTTAAAATAGCGTTTTGGGTTGAAACGGGTAGTGGTGCCTCTCAGATGGTAAAATCGATTTGTTTGATCCCCGTGAACAGCTACAATAGGGTTCACTGCGTGGTTGAGGATATTGATGTCTAAACATTTAATCGATCTTGAGCTTTCTAGATTCAGCTTGATGTCCGTCGTGCTGATGTCCGTCGTGCTGATGGGTGGGGCATCTTGTGGATTGGCACTGGATGAGGAAAGTTTTTTTCGGCAAAAAATAGCACCCATCCTACAGGTCAAGTGTATTCGTTGTCATAACGACAATGAGCGGGAAGGGGGATTGTCACTTCAATCCAAGATTGGTTTTGACAAAGGCGGAGAGAATGGGCGGGTGTTTCACCCCGGCAGGCCAGTCGACAGCAGTTTACTGGAATCCATTCTTGGCGATGATCCGGAAATGCCCAAAGACGATGATCCACTGACGCCACAGGAATTAGGAGCCATCAAGAAGTGGATTGTACAAGGGGGGCATTGGCCGGCCGATCTTCGATTGGAGAATCAGTCTATCGACCAGAATTGGTGGTCCTTGAAACCTGTTCACCAGCCCCGGGTTCCTTTGGAGCATGTCAATCCAATTGACTATTTTGTTGAAAAGAAACAGGTTGAGCAAAACCTTTCCTTGAATCGGGAGGCAACAAGGCGGGCATTGATTCGTCGACTCTATTTTGACCTGATTGGTTTACCTCCTACAGAATCTGAAATCGCGGAATTTTTAGCTTCCTCAAACCCTCTCGCGTATTCCCAGTTAGTCGAGAAATTACTGGAATCAAATCGGTATGGTGAAAAATGGGCTCGTCACTGGCTCGATGTTGTCCAGTACGGTGAGACCCATGGCTATGACAAGGACAAGCCGCGCATGAACGCATGGCCATATCGGGATTACGTGATAAGGGCTTTAAATAGCGATAAACCTTATTCTCGATTTGTTCGTGAACAGCTTGCGGGAGACGTCTTATGGCCCCAAACTCCGGATGGAATTGTAGCAACCGGATTTATTTCCGCGGGTCCCTGGGACCTGATCGGGCATGCCGAAGTCCCTGAATCCAAAATCGATGGCCAAGTTGCCAGAAACCTGGATCGTGACAACATGGTGACCAGCACGATGAATACGTTTTGCAGCGTGACCGTTCAATGTGCCAGGTGTCATCACCACAAACTCGACCCGGTGACGATGGAGGAGTATTACAGTCTGCAGGCTGTGTTTGCCGCAATCGACCGGGCCGACCGTGGTTACGACATTGACCCACAGGTTGCCAAAAAACGAGCGGCGTTAAGGGTTCACCAAACGCAACTCGGGAACCGTCTCCAAGAGTTAAAAGACCAGATTGATGCTAAGAAAACACCGGAGATTATCGCACTGGAGAAGAAAATCAAAACACTCTCGGACCAGTTGTCTAAAAAGTTATTTCCGAAATCACCGCTGCCCAAGTCCGCCCGAATGGGGTACCACAGCCATGTTGCAAACACGCAGGAAACTCTGAAATGGGTGCAGGTTGATTTAGGCCAGTCAACAAGAATCGAACAAGTGATTTTGACAGGAGCTGTAGAATATGGATTCGAGGATTTTGGTTTTCCCCAACGGTACGTGGTTGAATGCTCGGATACTTCGGACTTTAAAAACAGGCAATTGATTGCCGATTATCGAGCGTCAGACTTTCCTCGGCCGGGTGCAGTGCCAGTCGTGATAGAGGTTCCACCAAACAAGGATCTCAAGGGTCGGTTTGTACGGATAACGGCCACAAAATTGTGGAATCGTCGAAACAAAGGTTCCGCGAAGACAAACGATTGGATTTTTGCGTTGGGAGAGTTATCGATTGTCTCCAAGGGACGTTCCGTGAATGTTCAAAGTGTTTCTTCACTCGACTCGATCGAAGCTTCGCCGGGTTGGAGTCGACAAAATCTGATAGATCATGTTTACGGGGAGCAAGATCTTGAGACCAAGCTGGGTCGAAAAGAAAGCAAAACCAATGGTTACCACAGTCTTTTTTCGGATCAGCCGGGTTCGACGAAGTGGATTCAGCTGGAACTAAAAACCGCAAGTCAAATTGACGAAATTAGGTTGCTACCAGCTTACCCAACTGATTTTAAAGAGACTCCCGGATTTGGTTTTCCGCTACGGTTCAGGATTGAAGTTGCCAACGATCCGAATTTCAAGGATGCCGTTCAGGTTGCCAACCAGGAAAAAAGTGACTACCCCAATCCACTGACGAAGCCAGTCTGTTTTGCCTTGAGTTCAGAAAAACGGTTTCGCTTTGTTCGGGTCACGGCGACGAGGCTTTGGGATCGGGGTGATCCCAGTGGGCAGAATCATGCATTTGCCCTGAGTGAGTTGATGGTGATTTCAGGTGATAATAATGTAGCGGTGGATTCAACAGTAACCGCTTCTGATTCGATTAACCATGGGCGTTGGCATCAGGATTTTTTGATTGACGGCTATACGAGTCGACTGAAGGTTAATCACGGGTTGCTTTATTTAACGAAGGTCGGCCAAGAAGGCGATTTGCGTCCGGAGCTGAACAAAGCGATTCTTCAAAAAGAACAAATGATAAAATCGGTTGTTGGCAAATCAGTCTTGGATGAGCTGGCCAGTCATCAAAAATTGATCTCGGAGGTGCGAACTGAATCCGCGAAATTGCCGAAATCTTCCCAAGTCTACGCTGGAACCGTTCACAACGGGCAGGGGGCTTTTCGGGGACGAGCCGGTTTGGGGCCACGAGAGATTTTTGTGCTCCAGCGGGGAAATGTAACTCAAAGAAGGCAGGAGGTGCAGCCGGGGACGCTGCCGTTTATTCAAAATGTGGCCCCCCTTTTTAATTTGCCGGACGGACACGATGAAGGAGCCCGGCGGGTGGCTTTGGCAAATTGGATTACTCATCCAGACAATCCACTGACGTGGCGTTCCATTGTCAATCGGGTTTGGCAATATCACTTTGGAAGAGGGATTGTTGAGACTCCGAATGACTTTGGTCGTGGCGGGAGCAAACCAACGCATCCCCAGCTCTTAGATTGGTTGGCCATTGAATTTCGTGATGGGGGAAAATACCTGGAGCGACAATCCATCAAGTCGCTGCATCGGCTGATTTGCAATAGCCGCGTTTACCGGCAATCCTCCCAGTCGGCGAAATATTCTAAAGTTGATGGTGAAAACCGGTTCCTTTGGCGCATGAACCGAAGAAGGTTGAGTGCAGAAGAAATTCACGATGCGGTTCTCCAGGTTTCTGGGTTACTGAATTTTAAGATGGGTGGACCTTCCTATCAAGATTTTGTCATTCAAAGACCGGAACACTCACCCCACTACGAGTATCATCTTTATGATCCGTTTGATTTGACCACCCACCGTCGGGCGGTTTACCGATTTATCGTTCGGAGCCAGCCTCAGCCATTCATGGACACGCTCGACTGTGCGGATCCGTCTTTTTCTGTACCCAAAAGATCCGAAACTCTAACGGCACTTCAGGCCCTAGGCATGCTCAACAATCGTTTTATGGTGGCAATGTCACAACAATTTGCAGAACGTTTGGAAAAAAAAGACGTTGGATTGCGGGCTCAAATCCAGCGTGGGTTTCGGGCCGTGACCGGTCGAAACCCTGATCAGGAAGAGATTGTCACCATGGAAAAGTACGCACAACAGCATGGATTGAAGAATCTTTGTCGAGTTTTTTTCAATATGAATGAGTTTGTTTTCGTCGATTAAATATTGATGCGTTCCATTATTCGGGACACGTTCCGGAGTTGCTGCCGTGGACTGGGTTCCCGTGCCACTAGCACATCCAGCACCTAACAGTAAACCGGAGACAGCGGGGAGTGAGATGAATCGTAGAAAATTTCTTTGGCAGTCGGGTGGCGGACTGGGTGGAATCGCGCTGTCTGCCCTGCTTGCTGAATCCGATTTGGCACAGGGAGCAGAGGAACTGGGTATCGGCTCGGCTTTGTCTGCCTTGCATCACCCTCCCAAGGCGAAACGGGTTGTGCAGCTGTTTATGAGTGGAGCGGCCAGTCATCTTGATATGTGGGACTACAAGCCATTTTTGGAAAAACACCATGGTGAAAAATCGGATTTTGGAGAAAAGGTTGAGCTATTTCAGAACGGGCACGGCCCGTGGATGAAATCTCCCTGGAAATTTAAATCTTACGGGGAATGTGGCAAGATGTTGAGCGATGTGGTGTCACCGCTAGGTCAACATGTGGATGAGATGGCTTTTGTGCACAATCTGGTAGGGAAAACCGGGGTCCACAGTCAAGCGACTTATTTGCAGGCAACGGGTTTTCAGCGTCCAGGATTTCCCGGGGTAGGTGCCTGGGTCAGTTACGCTCTGGGAACACTGAACGAAAACTTGCCTTCGTTTGTGGTGATGCCCGATCAACGGGGTTATGCATCCAACGGTCCCAAGAATTGGCATTCCGCTTTTTTGCCGGCCCAACACCAGGGCACCGTTGTCCGTCCGGCAAGCAAAACTCCGATTCCCGACCTGTTTCCGACCAACGGTGATTTCATTACTCGGCGAGCGTCCAGTGACGCGATTGAATTACTGGGAAAGTTGAATCGCAAGCACCTCGAAGAGCGAGAGCAGGATTCACGGTTGGCAGCCCGGATCAAGTCCTATGAACTGGCTGCGGGAATGCAATTGACCGCCCCGGAAGTTTTTGATTTTTCAAAGGAAACCAAGCAGGTTATGAAGCTGTATGGTTTGGATCACGGTCAGACGACCTTTGACAAAAAAATCAATGTTTTGGAAGAGACTGATTATTTCAGCCGAAAATGTTTGGCAGCTCGTCGTTTGCTTGAACGGGGTGTTCGCTTTATCCAAATTTTGAGTGGTAATTAAAACAGTTTTACTAGGCGAAACTGGGACTCCCATGAAAATATCCAACGGGATCACGGACCGTTGTCGCGGGGGATGGCTAATGGTGCTGCTGCGCTGATCCAAGATTTAAAGCAGCGGGATATGCTCAAGGATACGTTGGTGATGTGGACAACTGAGTTCGGCAGGATGCCCTCTTCGCAAGGAGGGACTGGCCGCGATCACAATCCTTTTGTGTTTAGCAATTGGTTTTGCGGTGGAGGGATTAAAGGTGGAACGACCCATGGACTTTCTGACCAATGGGGATACAAGCCACTAGATCGAAACCAGCCAACCGAAGTCTACGATATCCATGCGACCATTTTGCACTTGCTGGGCATTAAGCACGAGCAATTAACCGTTCCTCACAATGGAATTCAGCGGCGTTTGACGGATGTCCACGGTCATGTCATTCCAGAGATATTGGCATGAGCAGCCGACGATTGATCTTGCTGGAAAAGCTCGAGGTGAAATGTACTGTTATGATTGAAACCGATCCATTTTGTCGCCTATTGGTGGAAGAATGAACAAAATTAAAATTAGTTGGTTGGCTTTTCCCCTCTTTTTGTGTGTTGCACAAGTGTCAGCGGCTCAGGAAGCCGATTCGTCAGCAGCCGATCAGCGAAAAGTTACAGTCTTGATGCGGTTGAAAGATATTGATGTCAATGAAAAACCGAAACTGAAAATCGTAGTCGTTCGGTATTTGCAAACGGTTACTGACGAATCGGAGTACCTCACGTACGCGGAACGTTTCCAGTTGGCTGAAACCGTCGAGCGTTTATGGATGATTGCCCGGATCTCAAAAAATGAAAGCAACCGGGTAAAGGCATTTGAAATTTTGATAGACCAAAGCGATCTCAAAACGGTGACCAGCCAATTGAAATCTGCTAAAGAACCGATTCCCCTGATTCGGGCCCTTGGACTGGTAGCGTCGAAACAGGCGATCGAGATTTTAAAGCCACTGGTTATCGATAAGGAACTCTCTGTGCAAGCCAGGAATATGGCGGTCAAAGGGCTGGGCCGACAGAAACCGGGACAGCAATTTCTCCTGGAACTTGTTAACGCAAATGCGCTTCCTGCTGACTGTGAGTTTACCACCGCCAACATTCTTTTATCATCAGACGACCCTGCCATTAAGAATGCGGCTGCTAAGACAATGCAGTTGCCCACTGCATCCGGAAGCCGGGCGCTGTCCCCGATCGCTGATCTTTTAAAACGAACCGGGGAGATTGAAAACGGAATCCAGATTTTTGCGAAATCAGGCACCTGTGCCAACTGTCACAAGGTCGCAGGACAAGGAAAAGAGGTTGGCCCTGATCTTTCGGAAATCGGCGGTAAGCTATCACGCCAGGCCATGTATGAATCCATTTTGAACCCCAGTCTCGCAGTGAGTCACAATTTCGAGACCTACCTGGTGGAAACAGTTGACGGGCTTTCTTTTTCTGGAATCCTCATTAGCGAGACCGATGAAAAAGTCGTACTGCGAACGGCGGAAGCCGTGACGAAAGAATTGTTGAAAGAAGATCTTGAGGGGATGAAGAAATCTAAGAAATCTCTGATGCCGAACGATTTACAGAAAAATTTCTCCGAAGGTGATTTGGTAGATTTAGTGGAATACCTGATGACGTTGAGGAAAAAATAGTGTGTTTCAGGCGATCTTGAGACCAGTCCGGGAACTGGCAAAACTTGAGATGGTTTGAGTGAAAGATACCGGCAGAAACAACTCGATCCTCCAAGATCCCCGTAATTGTTGTGCCTCTCATTAGGCGCTACAATTAGCTTCTCTTTTGGACGTTAACTGCAAATCGATTTGTGCTTGTGACTCTAGCAAAAAACAAAATTCATCGCGGTGACTGTGTTGCCCTCCTGGAAAAAATTGAAGAAAGTTCGGTGGATTTAGTTTTCGCGGATCCCCCCTTCAATATTGGATATGCGTACGATGTTTACGATGACCAGAAAGAGTCAGCAGACTATTTAGCGTGGTGCCGAACCTGGATGAAAGGGGTTAGTCGCAGCCTCAAGCCCAACGGTACGTTTTGGCTTGCGAGTGGTGACGAGTTTGCGGCAGAATTGAAAGTTCTTGCCCAAGACTTGGGGTTTCACTGTCGAAGTTGGGTGATTTGGTATTACACATTTGGAGTGAACTGTTCACGGGGATTTAGCCGTTCACACACTCACCTGTTTCATTTTGTGAAGGACGAAAAAGCATTCACATTTAATGCTTCCAATCCCCAAAACCGTGTGCACTCCGCTAGGCAGTTGGTCTATGCGGATAGCCGGGCCAATCCCAAGGGTCGGCTTCCTGACAATACCTGGATTTATCGACCACAGGACGCTTGTGATTCCTTTCAGCCGGATCATGATACGTGGTACTTTGCACGGGTCGCTGGGACTTTTAAGGAGCGTCAGGGATTTCATGGCTGCCAGATGCCCGAGCAGTTGCTGGGACGAATCATTCGTGTTTCTTCCAATCCGAATGAGCTTGTTTTGGACCCGTTTGCTGGAAGTGGTACGACGGCGGCTGTCAGTAAAAAACTGGGACGCCAATGGGTCGGTTTTGAACTGTCAAAAGAATATGTTGCTTTTATTGACCAACGACTAAAACAGTGTGCCACCGGGGATGAGCTGGATGGTCCGGCCAACCCAGTTGCTAGTGCCCCAGCGACTCCAAAAGGCAAACGCAGAAAAAAGACCGACGATCAGGAGCTCGTTGAGGGAGTGATCGAGTCATTCAAGCAATCTTCGAAGGGGTTTTCAGCCGATTATTTGTTGTGCCAAACTGAATTGGGTGAAGCCTTTTTGTCGACTTGTAAGAAGATTGGGGTTCCTGGGAATGAAATTTTGTGGAATCAACAGATGTTGAAGCTTCGCAAATCAAAGCGGTTACCAAAATCGACAAAAAAAATTCCTCCGGTCACGTTTGAGCAAATGGATCAGTACAGTTTTGGTGCTGAGGTGGGAATGAAACTCGTCTCGGTAGATTTTGGAGTTACTGTTGACGCCATGCTGTGTTGTCCTGAAACAGCCAAGGAGTTTGACCGGTTATCGTCAGAATTTGCGCCCGGTTTCTCGGCGTTCGAGTATCGATGGGCGGCACTCGCGATTCGCAAACGGGCCAACCTGGCTAAACGATTGGCAGAATCCCGCTATTCGGCTTGGATGAATTGTGAATTGCCGAGTCAGCAGAAGCTGGATTCCCTTGATTTTAATCAGTTGGAGATGCCTGGAGTTTATCTCATTTTTTCAGGCGAAATACCGGTTTACGTTGGTGAAACCGGAAATGTAGCGTTAAGGGTGAAAACTGTGCGAGACGTGCAAAGCTGGCAAAACTTGGATCCCAGTCATATCACGGTGATTCCACCGGTGCATTTCAAATCTGCCGAAAAACATGCGATCCAATCGGTTTTGGCCAAACGAACTCGTTCGGTCCTCAATACCAAGTTGATTATTGCAGATTGAGTGGTGATGGCAGCGGGTGATCGCTTAAGGATGAGTCCTGGCTAATCATAAAGAAAGACCTCGATTTGCGTGCCTTCCGGATACCCTTCGCTATCTTGGGGAATGATGCAAAAACCCTCGGCTTGGCTTGTACTACTCAGAATCGAGGCGCCACTGATTGCAATCGGTTCAACGCCCTGATTGCTGACACGAACCCTGGCATAGTCGGTTCGTCCAATGGTAGAGGTGATTTTTCGAGCCAGTGGCAATACCGATTTTTGGTAGGGCCATTGCGGGTCTAGGCCGCTGAGTTTCCGGATGATTATTCTTGGGAAAAAA
>JAZABE010000865.1:0-3914 GCA_036137535.1 Planctomycetota bacterium
GCCGAGAGCGGATGGCATTTCTCGAGAGCCAAAAATGGTTTCAGACGGGTGCGCAGAATTAACCTTTCACCCTTGGGATCGTCAACCGGCCGCCTGCAGACCCAAACCAGGGTTGTTGAAGGGGATTCACCGAGGAATCACAAACGGCAAATCGTTACTGCTTAACTTTCTTAGGGTAGAGATTGACCAATTAACGGAATTGAGGCGTAATTTGACCTTTCAGCAAATTGCATTTCAATTATGATTGTATCTTTGCGATTTTTGCAGGATGAACCCAAAATCACGGGGTCGATTGGACACTGGAGGGAAGCTGTGATCCGGAAGAATCGGCCAGTTTTTTGCATCGAATCTCTGCAATAGAGTCGCAAGCGTTCGCCAGTCCCTTGAATCAACGATTATCCAAGGCGTTCTTCAAGGGTCATTTCAAGTCCGCCCGCTGGCTACGTTGGCCAAATTGTGTTTTATGGCGGAAACATTTTCAGGTATTGGAAGAGAGTTCGAACTCTCGTTTTTTTGTTTTTTGGTGAATTATGGACCTTTCAAACGTACGCAACATCGGCATTTCGGCTCACAATGATTCTGGCAAAACCACCTTGAGCGAGCGGATCCTGTATTATTCCGGTCGCATCCACAAAATTGAAGAAGTTCGCGGTGACGGTGACGGCGCGACCATGGATCACATGGAGCTTGAAAAGGAACGCGGAATCACAATTACCAGCGCTGCCACCACTGTGACCTGGGAACGCCAGCCTGACAACAAGCCCTTTACCATCAACTTGATTGACACACCGGGCCACGTCGACTTTACCGTCGAAGTTGAACGCTCCTTGCGGGTCTTGGATGGAGCTATTCTCGTTCTTTGCTCCGTGGGCGGGGTCCAGGCACAATCATTAACGGTCGATCGACAAATGAAACGCTACGAAATCCCAAGATTGGCGTTTATTAACAAAATGGACCGCACCGGTGCTGATGCCTACAGCGTTGTTGAGCAAATGGCCAACAAACTCAATGCGAATCCGGTCATGATGCAAATCCCCATGGGTGCTGGAGAAACCTACGCCGGTTGTGTTGACCTCATCCGCATGAAGGCCATTTACAATGATGGGGAAAAAGGGGAAACCATTCGGGAAGAGGACTGCCCAGCGGAATACATCGAAAAGGCTCAAGAAAAACGGACACAAATGCTGGATGCGCTTTCCATGTTCAGTGATGAGTTAATGGAACTGCTAATGGAGGAAAAAGAAGTTCCACTGGAATTAATCTACAAAACCACTCGTGATGCCGTCCTAGCTCGCGGTCTTACCCCTGTCTACGTGGGCACGGCTTTCAAAAACAAGGGTGTGCAACCCTTGCTTGACGCGGTAACGCAATACCTTCCATCTCCTTACGACCGGGATATGAAAGCCAAGCTGGTCACCAATCCCGACGAAGTCATGCCCCTTGAGCCGGTTCCAGACAAACCCTTTGTCGGAATGGCTTTCAAGATTGTCGAGGATCCATTTGGCCAGTTGACTTACACACGGATTTACCAAGGAACGGTCAAAAAAGGTGAAATGTATTTCAACCAGAGAACCGGAAAAAAAGATCGGTTCAGTCGCATCCTGCGAATGCACTCCGACAAACGGGAAGAAATCGACGAAGCCTCGGCCGGCGACATCGTGGCAATCATGGGAATTGACTGTGCATCCGGCGAAACTTATGCGGAAGAACCGAAGTTCTGTTCGCTTGAAAACATGTTTGTCCCTGACCCAGTGATCAAAATGGCGGTTGCACCCAAGGAACGCAGTAACGCGGATCGCCTAGGGAAAGCATTAGCGCGGTTCCGAAAAGAAGACCCAACTTTCAAAGTCTATACCGACGAAGAAACATCCGAAACCATTATTGCGGGTATGGGCGAACTTCACCTGGAGGTTTACATCGAACGGATTCGACGTGAATACAAAGTCGAAGTGGAAGTTGGTGCACCAAAAGTCAGCTACCGTGAAACACCGACTCAAAAAATCGAGTTCGATTACAAACACAAAAAGCAATCGGGAGGCTCTGGTCAATTTGCACACATTGTGGGCTACATGGAACCGCTTCCCGAAGATTCTGAAGAAGAGTTCGTTTTCGAAGATACCATTGTCAGTGGCCGCATTCCTAAACAGTTTATTCCGGCTGTGGGCAAGGGATTTCGAAATTGCGTCGACAAGGGAACTGTTGCAAAATACCCGGTCGTGAGTTTTTACTGCCGTCTTGAAGATGGTTCTTTCCACGACGTAGACTCCAGCGAAATGGCTTTCCAGATCGCGGCCAGGGGATGTTTTGCCGAGTACTTCCCAAAGACCAAGCCCGTCCTGCTGGAACCCGTCATGAAAATTGAAATCGAGTGCCCTGAAAAATTCCAAGGAGATGTTGTGGGTGATGTCACGCGTCGACGAGGAATGATCGTCTCCACGGAAATGCGTGAAGACGGGTCCTGCGAAATCGTTTCCGAGGTTCCCCTCGCTGAAACGTTTGGCTATGAAACGGACCTACGCTCTCAAACCCAGGGGCAAGGATCCTCGACGATGGAATTGGCAAAGTACGCCAAAGTTCCCGCAAGTGTCCAAGCAGAGATCGTGGAAGAACGGAACAAAGAAGCCCTGGCAAAAACCAAGTAGCCAAAGCTTTGGCAAACAACCAGGCCATCGAAATTTTCGCAAACGTCCGGCCATGGCTGATCGAGTTACCCCAAGACCGGCAATGAGGCCTTGGGCGGCTCGACCGAGTATTTGTCCGCCAAGGACTGGGAAAGTTGAAAAACAACGTGCTGCCAACTGGGACCGACAATCTCATCATCAAGGCAATTTTCCATTGCGCCGTCGTCTCCGTTAATTCGAATCTGCATATTCAAGGGAATGTCCCCTAGAAACGGCACCTTCACTTCTTCCGCAAATCGTTTTGCCCCTCCTTTCCCGAAGATATCGTACCGCTTTTCAGTATCGGGACAAATGAAACCACTCATGTTTTCGACAACGCCAAGAACCGGGATATTGACTTTCTGGAACATGGCAACCGCCTTGATGGCATCCAGTAAAGCGACTTTTTGCGGAGTGCAAACAACGACAGAACCGGTGAGAGGGATCATTTGGGAAAGTGAAAGCGCGATATCGCCCGTTCCGGGCGGCATATCAATAATCAAGTAATCAAGATCCCCCCAATTCGTGTCACGCAAAAACTGGGTCATCGCAGAATGAAGCATGGGCCCCCTCCAAACTACAGCCTGTTCGGGAGGCACCAAGAATCCGATCGACATCACCGGCATTCCGTTGTAATCCAAGGGCTGGATTTTTCCGTCGACCTGGGAGGGCTGCCCCTCGATTCCGAGCAACGTGGGAATGCTGGGGCCATAGATGTCCGCATCACACAGACCAACTTTACAGCCAGCTTTTTTGAGTCCCAGGGCCAAGGTAGCAGCCACAGTACTCTTACCCACTCCTCCCTTGCCCGAGCCCACCGCAATCACGCTCTTGACCGTTAGCCCAATCTGGCCAGTCTTGGGGGCGGGTCGTTCAAAGCCAAACAGCTCTATTTCGAGGCTCGCACCCTTTTCAAAAACCGTTAAAAATTGCTCCGTCGTCAAACGAACAAAATTGTCACGAATCGGAGCTGAATGGGAAGTCAACCCAATACGAAGTTTCGCGACCATTCCATCAATCTGCACCGTGCTCAACTGTCCAGTGTTCCCAATCTTACGACCGGTTTCCGGATCTTTGATGGAACCGGCAAATTTTTCCAATTCAACCTGATTCAATGCCAATGCCATAACTTACTTTCACGCCAATCCGTCAAAAATTCAAACTCGAGAGGATGCCTATTTCAACATCTCGCTCAGCCTTTTTCCACCTCAATTCTCGAACTTCTGGCGCGAATTGTCAAACAGCTCAAACCAG
>JAZABE010000866.1:0-6283 GCA_036137535.1 Planctomycetota bacterium
TCAAGCCTCGTTCGAGAAAGGCCTACAATTCGTGCAAAAAGCGATCCAAAAAAATTAAAATCGCAAACGATTCAACCCAGGTTATTTGAATTGCAAACGACGAGTTCTCTTCAGGTTTAACAAGAAGCAATGACGTGCGGTAAGCCCGCGATTTGAGCATGACCTAAGTAGTCCCGATAAAATGCTTCCGTAGAACCCAAGATCGGTGGAGCCAAACTCGAGTAGTGATTAAAATGACCCCGTATCACATTTTCCCAGCCGATCGCTGGTTAACCTCTTTATGATTGGACCAAACGTGTACCGCAAGATTTCTGTCTTCTGTTTCTGCCTGCTCATCGCTGGAAATCTCCTTGCCAACAACACCCGAACCAACTCCGCTGACAAGCCAAATATCATTGTGATCATGGCAGATGATTTGGGATATGGCGATCTCAGTTGCTATGGTGCAACCAAGCTCCCAACACCCAATATCGACCAGCTCGCCTCCCAGGGCATCCGCTTCACTCAAGGCTACTGTTCCGCTTCAACCTGCACACCCACGCGGTTCTCTTTTTTGACCGGCAAGTATGCGTTTCGCCAGCCAGGTGCCGGGATTGCACCCCCCAATGCCACTGCATTAGTCAAACCAGGAACCGAAACGATTGCCTCCTCTCTGAAAAAAGCCGGCTACCAAACCGCCGTCATCGGCAAGTGGCATTTAGGCTTAGGGGCTGGTGAAGCACCCAATTGGAATGGCGTAATCAAGCCGGGGCCGCTGGAAATCGGTTTCGACTATTGCTTCCTTTTGCCAACAACCAATGATCGTGTCCCCAGCGTGTATGTCGAGAATCACCGGGTCAAGAATCTAGACCCAAGCGATCCGCTGTGGGTCGGGAAAAAAAAACCGAACCCCGATCACCCTGTTGGGAGAGATCCTGAGGTTCGCAAACAGTTGAAAATGAACTGGAGCCATGGACATAACCAGACCGTCCATAATGGCATCGGACGCATTGGTTTCTTTACTGGGGGACAAGCAGCCCGGTGGCGTGATGAAGACTTGGCCGACGAATGGGTCATGCAATCTAACCGCTGGATTGAAAAACAAAAAGACAAACCGTTTTTCCTTTTCTTTTCATCACACGATTGCCACGTACCTCGAATGCCACACGAGCGGTTTCAAGGAAAAACCGAGCTTGGTTTTCGAGGCGACGCTATCGTTCAACTGGACTGGTGTGTTGGCCAATTAATCAAGAAAGTCGATGAACTCGGCTTGAGAGAAAAAACAATGTTCGTGTTCTGCAGCGACAATGGCCCGGTACTGGACGATGGTTACCAGGATGGTGCGATTGAAAAATTAGGGACTCACAAACCCGCCGGGCGATTTCGCGGGGGAAAATATAGCATCTACGAAGGGGGAACCCGCACACCTTTTATCGTTTCCTGGCCGGGCAAAATTCAACCGGGAACATCGAGCCAAATGGTCTGCACCATCGACCTGGCAACCAGCCTGAGCACATTAGTTGGGCAAAAAATTCAAAAATCAGCTTTTCCAGATAGCCTTAATGTTCTCCCGGCATTGCTGGGTCAACAAGCGGCCCAAGGACGGGATCACCTGATCCAACAGCCTAACCGAGGTCCAACCTTGGCCCTAAGAGTTGGCGATTGGAAAGTTCTTTCCTATGAGAACGCAAAGCCAAAAAAGCACCTGACCTACGAAAAAGGACCGGGTAAATTCGAGCTCTACAACCTCAAGGATGATCCCGCTGAAACAACAAACCTGGCCAAAACCTATCCTGAAAAACTAGAGGCAATGCTGCAGCGGCTGGCAAAAATCAAGGCCAACGGTCGCACGCGAAACTAAGCAACGGTTAGCGGCAAATGAAGTGCCAAGGGAACCCGATCCAGTTCGAAGGGTTCAACAAAAAAGGCTGTCCTTGGACAGCCTTTCTCGATGGGTCTTCGAATTGACTTTGATCTTTAACGCTTGGAAAACTGCGTCCCTTTTCGAGCACCGTGCAATCCACACTTTTTTCGTTCTTTCATTCGTGAATCCCGTGTCAGGAACCCCTTGTCACGAAGCGGTTGAAAGAGATCTTCATTAAAACTCACCAACGCTCGTGCGAGTCCCATTCGGCAGGCTCCACTCTGACCGGAGAGCCCACCACCCTTGACGTTGATTCGGATATCAACCGAATCACGTTGGCCAACCAGTTCCAAGGTCTCCGTAATTGCTTTTTGGTCCTGAGAGTTTACGAAAAAATCATCGATGGATTTCCCATTGATAACGATTTTCCCGGAGCCCAACTTTAATCGAACACTTGCGACCGACGATTTGCGTCGCCCGGTGCCCATTGACTCATTCGTAATTGCGTCTTGTTTTGCTACTGCTGCCATGTCGTAAAAGGAGCTGCTATGTCTTGAAAGGAATAGTGAGATTTAGATTTTCTTACCAAGTTCAACGGACTCGGGGTTTTGTGCCTGATGAGGATGACTGTCGCCAGCATAAATCTTCAACTTGCTGAGCATTTTTCGTCCAAGCTTGTTCTTAGGAAGCATACGACGAATGGCTTCATGCAAAATTGACTCTGGCTTCTTCGCCAAACGTTTTTCGGCGGTCTCTTTCCTCAAACCAGTATAGCCTGTGTACCAAGTGTACTCTTTCTTCTCCCACTTCTTCCCGGAGAACGCGACTTTTTCAGCATTGAGAACAATCACGTAGTCGCCTGTATCAACATGCGGAGTGTACGTCGGACGATGCTTGCCCATTAATAGGACTGCAATTTCTGAAGACAATCGCCCAACAATGGCATCTGTCGCGTCAACAACAAACCATTTTTGATCAACTTCACCAGGTTTTGCCACGAATGTTTTCTGGGCAACCAACTTGCTATCCTCCAACAATCGGCGACTTTCTGCGCCAAAAGACAAGAAAAGTGGAAACCCGTAATTTACTGACTGGCCCCTTGCCCTTCAAGGGCTAAAAAAGCGAGCACCCCATTTTCGGCAAAATCTTCGAAGAAAATCGACCGGCCGGCAAAGTCACCATCGAGTTCAAGCCTCATCAGTCGGCAATCGTCACGATTTCCCCACCATTTCGAGTTGCCATAGCCCGCCACATAGGGAGTTCAATATTCTCTGAAATGGACTGAATACTCCCATCGGCAAAGGCAGCTTGGACGATGGTTGGATGATAACTCCGGGAAGTAATCATCGCGTAGCTTGGAGACCCATTACCGCCATTCCGGCCTTCCTGCCAAGAATTGTAGTCTGCATCCCAAACCTTGTCATTCTTTTCGTGGGGAACAAAAGAATTTGGCGGCAGGGTTGCCGTGAACCCCGTATGGTGCACGCGTCCATCTGGCCATTCCGTATGACCTGTGTTCTTGAATTGCGCCCCCGAATTGACGATTTCGATCGCTTCTTCAATCGTATTGGGTATCGCTGTCTGCGGCGGGCCCCCGTTACGGGTATACGCCGTCCAGCCCCTTACTTCTGAACAGAGAATGGTATTGCTCAAACCGTCGTGCAGAGAGCTGAGTTTAAGAAAACTGTTAGGGAAAAACACTCCATCTCCACCCTGTCCTGTTTTCGGATCATAAATAAACCAAGTCCCAAAATTAAATCCATAAGAGGTTGGAAAAAGTGTAACCTTCCCTTTTCCGGGATCACGCTCCCGATTGGAAGCAGGATCCGATGGGCAACCGTAAACCGGAATCTTCAGTTCGTGGATTGCTTGCTGAAAGTCCCAAGCTTGGCCAATATCAACTTTTTCGTAAAGGTTACCCTGTTCCAAAAAATGCAAGATTCGACCGTGAACTCCCCAAGCACCATTGTTTCCAGTTGCAGTCAAACTGTTATCCACTATCGTACTGGGCGGAAGCCGTTTTAACGTGTCGTGGTAATTATGCGTTGCAATGACAATCTGACGCAGGTGATTCCCACATTCGGTACGACGTGCCGCTTCCCTGGCTGCTTGCACTGCCGGTAGCAAAAGCCCCATCAAGATCCCGATAATCGCGATCACGACCAAAAGTTCCACAAGAGTAAAACCGATTTTCTGCTTTTTCATCAATTTCATTGAATTCGGCTATGGTTAGTTCATCCGAAGTTGGCTGATGGATCAACGATCCATTCTCGGTTTAATTACACTGTGGGGACCCGCAAAACCTGTACCCATTTCAAGAACTTATTTAATTATCCTATTCCAGTCAGACAATTAGAAGATCCATTCGAAAATTTCTACACGTGACTGTTTTTCCGACAACCCGATTGTTGTGACATGAACTTGAATCTCCAAAATCAAATTCTACTGCCCATTGCACTGGCCATCGTCGTTGGGCTCGGACTTTCAACGTATTCAAACATCCAAACCTTGGTCCGGAACGAAAATGTTCGGGTTCAAAATCAAATCGACAACCTTTTTCAGGCGTTATCGACGACCTCATTTCCATTGAACCAGTCAGTCTTGCTCCAAGTGGAACAGATTTCCGGGATTCACCTCGTCGTGGTTAAGGAAACCACCGTCAATTCAAGCTTTGAAACAAAAGAAATTTCTCCCAAATGGATCAAATCGCTTGACCGGCAGCAATTCAATTCCGTAGTCTCCGTTTCCGGTCAAGATTTCGCGCTGTTTCAGAAGCAAGTCCCGGCACGAACAATGAAACTTTTTGCTTTTTATCCCCGGAAACAGTTTTCCAACGCGATCAAAAAAGTCGTCTACCCCCAACTGATTTCAGGGGGCATTACGCTTTTGGTCGTTGGCGCCTTGGTGATCTTTATTTCGAAAAGCGTAACCTCTCCTATTCAATCGCTTAAACTCCACGTTGGCAAAATAGCAGAAGGCGACTTTTCAGAGATGCGTTACGACCGAAAAGATGAAATCGGGCAGCTGTTCTTTTCCATCAATGAAATGGCTCAAAAGTTAAAGTTCTATGAAAAGCAAATCCGGGCGCATGAAAAATTGCTGACTCTCGATCAAATGGGAGGAGGAATTGCCCATCAAATGCGGAATTCAATCACCGGCTGTCGCCTGGCGTTGGATTTCCACAGCCAATCTTGTCACGGTGATTCAGAAAGCCTGGAAGTCGCAAATCGCCAGCTAAGGTTTATGGAAGATTTCCAGAAACAGTTTCTGGCCAACGCCAGCGAAATGAGTCGTGACAAATCCAGAGTCGACCTTGTTGAAATCATTCGCGATTATTCTAAACTACTCACACCATTGGCTCGCCATCTGAATGTCAAATTCAGTGTTTCCGTTCCTGACGCATCCATCTGGATTCTGGGTAACTGCAGTTTGATCCAACAACTGGCTGGAAACCTGGTGACCAATGCCATTGAAGCTGCCAGTAACTGTGCAACCTCCAACGAAAAAACCGTACGAGTTGAAATCAAAAGCCATGGTACCCAAGCAGAATTACTGGTCCTGGATTCCGGACCAGGTATCCCCGAAAAAATCCAGAACCAACTCTTCGAACCGCTCGTGACCACCAAACCGGATGGCGTCGGACTCGGGCTGGCAATCGCCAAACAGACGGTGGCCGAACACAATGGCACAATCAACTGGGAATCGACTAATCTCGGTACACGGTTTGTTGTCCAATTCCCACTGTCAGTAGAATAAATACTCGAAGTTACAAGCGTTGAAATCATCTAGCGAAAGTTGAAACCCCGGTGGCAATAGTACTAGTTATTGATGACGAAGAGAGTATTTGCTGGGGAATCGATAAGCTTTGCCACTCGATGGGACATTCCACGATCATCTGTTCGTCAGCAGAAGACGGATTTCTCGCCGCAAAAACCTCTGCCCCTGACCTAATTGTCCTAGACGTCCGACTTCCGGGCGTTGATGGTCTAAACGCGATGAGGCAATTCCAGACAATCAATTCTACCATACCGATTGTGATCATGACCGCCTACGGTGAACTCGATTCCGCCGTCGCAGCAGTTAAAAATGGTGCCTTCGAATACCTCCCAAAGCCTTTTGATCTGAATCGTGTCCAACATGTGATTGAACGCGCCCTATCCCAAAAACATCAAGCGGGGCACCAAGCAAACGAAACAACGGATTCAAGCAAGAATCTGGGCGATCTCATCGGGAGTTGTCCAAAAATGCAGGAGGTTTTCCGCAGAATCGCGTTCGCGGCAACGTCCGATGCCAGCGTGCTGATTAATGGAGAAAGTGGCACCGGGAAAGAACTCGCTGCACGGGCTATTCACAGGTATAGTTCCCGCAGCGACCAGCCTTTTGTCGCAGTGAATATTGCTGCACTGCCACCGACACTCGCTGAAAGCGAGTTGTTTGGGC